>JAKJFB010000008.1 GCA_022705125.1 Pseudomonadota bacterium | reverse complement strand
GCCGCGGCCACGGCCAGCGCCGCGACGCTGGCGCCGCCGAAACCGAGCAGCGCCGCCGTCTCGAGGCGCGCCGGCACGTGCAGTCCGATCTCGTGCGCGCCGTTGCCGAACCACCACAGCAGGCCCCAGCCGAGCAGCAACAGGTGCAGGTGGCGCTCGCGCGGGCGCAGCAACCCCTGACCGCGGTACAGCAGGCAGGCCGAGGCCAGCGCGCCCGCGCTGATGAACACGCCGCCGAGGAACTGCGCGTTCAGCACCGCGGTGTGCGCGGCGCCGGCGCTGGCGATCAGCCAGAACGCGAAGCCGGCGCCGAACTGCAGCAGCACGCCCCAGGCGCGCGCCAGCACGCGCTGCTGGCGCAGCCCGATCCAGACCAGCCCGGCGCCTTCCAGCGCCCAGGCCGCGGCGGTGATGTGGCCGTCGAAGGCGAAGGGGATCGCGACGCTGAGCGCCATCACGCCGAGCGCGAGGAAACTTTCGTTCAGCATGCGCAGCTCGGCGAGCCCGCGGCGCCACAGCCAGCGCGCGACCAGCAGGTAGACCGCGCCCATACCGAGCGCGGTCCAGGCGCGGCCGAACTCGAAGTCGCGCACCAGCGGCCACTGCAGCGCGAAGCACACCAGTGGCAGCCCGAAGACCAGCGTGCCGTCGACGTAGCCGCGCAGGCGCGGCGGATGGCGGTGCGCGAACAGCGCCGCGACCGCGACGTAGAACAGGAACGACAGCACCAGGAAGGGCTCGGTGCTGGCGAAGTACTCGGGCCGGTAGTAGCGCTGGCCCCAGGCGGCGGCGATCACGAAGGTGAACACGAAGCCGGTGAGGTTCAGCACCCGCCAGGCCTTGAACCAGGCGATGCCGACGATGCCGAGGTTCAGCAGTGCGTAGTAGCTGAACAGCGCCACGTGGCTGCCGCTGCCGGTGGAGGTGAGCACCGGCGCGAGGAAGCCGCCGATGGTGCCCAGCGTTGCCAGCGCGCGCGCATCCTGCAGCACCGCGAGCGCGGCCGACAGCGCCACCAGCGCGAGCAGCAGCACGAAGGTGAAGCCGAGCGGCAACAGCTGGTACAGGCGCGCCGCCGCGAATATCGTGAGGTAGAGGATGCCGATGCCGCCGCCCTGAAGGATCAGTCCGAAGGACGCGCGGCGCGCGCGCAGGCGCCAGCCGGTGACGATCAGTGCGAGCGCCGCTGCGGCCGTGCCCGCCAGGCGCACTTCTATCGGCAGCGCGTTGCGATCGACCCCGTACTTCAGCAGGAATGAGACGCCCACGAACAGCACCAGCACGCCGGCCTTGGCGACGACGTTGCCGGTGGTCGCATAGTCCTTCAGCCACGCGATGGCGCGATCGACGGCGTTGGGCGTGCGCGGCGCCTCGTGCCGCCGGGCCTCCACGGGCACGTGCTGCGGCTGCGGCGCGGGCGTTTCGGGTTCCTGCCAGCCGGTGCCGGCGGCCGCAAGCGGCGGAGCGGGTGTGAGCGCGGCGCCGGCGCGAATGGCTGCCGCGGCGCCGTCATCGCGCAGCGGTGCATCGGGGTGCCCGGTTGCTGGCGCCGCCGGTTGCGCGCTCGCGAGCGCGATCTCGATCTTGCGCAGGCGCTCGTTCAGCGCGAGTTGCCAGCCTGCCAGCGCGCCGAGCACGAGGCCCAACAGCGCGCCACCGCCACCGAGCAGGATGCCGCCGAAGGCGGCCATGACCAGCGCCAGCACGAGCGCGAGCGGCGTGAATTTCAACTGGCGATCCGGTCCGCCGAGACCAGCCAAGCCGCCGAGCGCATCATCATCTTCCCGTCGCGATAGTGCGGCGCGAGCGTTGCGCGGATGTCATCCAGCGCCCGGGCGCGCGCCTCGGCGTCGAGCGGCGCGAGCAGTGCATTCACCGGCCCGGCCTCCACCATCGCGGTGGTGGCCGCGGCGAGGGTTTCGCCCTCGGCGAAGCAGAGTTCTGTTTCCAGGCTCTCGAACTGCACGGCGCCAAAGCCGGCCGCCTCGAGGATGGCGCTGACGCGCGCGCGGTCGGCGAAGGCGAAGGGTCCCGGTGCGTGCGGATCGGTCGCTGCCGGCGCGGGCACGTGGCGCAGCGCGGCCTGCAGCGGCAACCGCAGCCAGTCGTTCAGCGCCGGCGCCTGCCAGCAGCAGAACACCAGCCGCGCGCCCGGCGCGCAGGCCGCGTGCAGGTTGCGGAAGGCTTGCAGCGGGTCGGCGAAGAACATCACGCCGAAGCGCGAGAACAGCAACCCGAAGCTCTGCGGCTCGAAACGGTGTGTCGAGGCGTCGGCGAGCAGGAATTCGAGCGGAGCGGCACCCGCGGCCGCGGCCGCGCGACGGCGCGCCAGCGCCAGCATGGGCGCGGAGATGTCGACGCCGGTGACGTGCGCACCCGGGCCGAGGTGGCGGGCCAGCGCCAGCGTCTGGTTGCCGCAGCCGCAGCCGATGTCCAGTGCGCGCGTGGCGCCAGTCGGTGCGATGCGCGCGAGCAGCGGCGCGGTCAGCGGGCCGATGGTGCGCTCGAACTGGGCATCGTGCTCGGCCCAGCGCTGCCCACCCTCGCCGTTCCAGAATTCGACCTGTGCCTGGTTGTCCTGCATTGCGTTCCCCCCCGCGTTGATGCATATCATGCGCAATCGCGAGCGGCGTGCCTAGAATCCGTCGCGGAAGTTCCCGGATAACACAACAGGATCGGGATGCGCAGTTCAAGGAACCATCCGTTTTTGCCTGTCCTCCTGCTGGGGGCGCTCGTGTGCTTCGCCCGCGTGGCCGGCGCAGCCGTGGAGCCGCACGGTGCGCAGCTGATGCCGCGCGCCGCGCAGAGCCTGCTGATCGACATCGCGCGCGCCGGCGAGCGCCTGGTCGCGGTGGGCGAGCGCGGTCACGTGCTCTATTCCGACGATTCGGGACAGCGCTGGACCCAGGCGCCGGTGCCGGTCTCGGTGATGCTCACGGCCGTGTGGTTCCTCGACGCGCAGCGTGGCTGGGCGGTGGGCCACGACGGGATGATCATCGCCACCGATGACGGCGGCACGAGCTGGCGCCTGCAGCGTGACGGCCTGGCGGAGCAGCAGGCGCGCGATCGCGCGGCGCTGGAGCAGGCGCGGCGCGACCTCGCTGCGCGCGAGGGTTCCGGCGCCGACGCCGCGGCGCTCGAAGAGGCCCGTCTCGCGCTCGGGGAAGCCGAGGACCGCGCGAGCCAGCCGGCCTACGCGCCGCCGCTGATGGACGTCTGGTTCGCGGATGCGGACAACGGCATCGCGGTGGGTGCCTACGGCAGCTACCTGCGCACCAGCGACGGCGGACGCAGCTGGATCCACGACGCGGCGCGCATCGACAACCCCGACGAACTCCACTACTACGCGATCGCCTCGGGCGGCGCCGGACGCTTGCTGATCGTCGGCGAATCGGGCGCGATGTTCCGCTCGCGCGATGGCGGGGCGAGCTGGGAGGCGCTCTCCCACGCCTACGAGGGCACCCTGTTCGGTGCGCTCGCCTTCACGCCAGGCGACGCCGTGTGCGCATTCGGCCTGCAGGGCACGGTGCTGGTCTCGCCGGATTTCGGCGACACCTGGCAGCGCCTCGACAGCCCGACCGAGTCGGTGCTGGCCGGCGGCACCATCGCCCGGGGTGGCGAGGCGCTGATCGTCGGCAACGTCGGGACGATGCTGGCCGCGCGTCTCGCGACCGGAGAACTGGAAGATCGCAGCCGCGTGGCGCTGCGCGACAATCTCGCCGGCGTGATCGAGGCGCCCGACGGCAGCCTGGTCGTGATCGGGCAGGGCGGCGCTGTCCGCGTACCGGCAGCAAAGGCCGGCGATAGCGCCGTGGTCGCTGGTGAAGCCGGTGCCGCGCCGGCGGGAGGAGGCTGAGATGGCGCCGCTCGACGATACCGTCGCGCGCCAGGAGGAGCAGTTCATCGAGCGGCTCGTGTTCGCTTACCGCCCGGCGCTGATCGCGATCTTCCTGGTGCTGACCGCCTTCTTCACCTGGCAGACCGCGCAGCTGCGCCCCGACGCCAGCTTCGAGAAGATGATCCCGATGAAGCATCCCTTCGTGCAGGCGATGATGCGCCACATCGCGGAGCTCGGCGCCTCGGGCACCACGATCCAGATCGCGGTGGCGAGCACGCGGGGCGACATTTTCGACCCGCACTACCTCGAGGTGCTGCGCAAGGTCAGCGACGAGGTCTTCTACATCGAGGGCGTGGACCGCAACCGGCTCAAGTCGCTGTGGACGCCGAACGTGCGCTGGACCGAGGTCACGGAGTCGGGCTTCGAGGGCAGCGCGGTGATGCCCGACACCTACGACGGCTCGCCCGAGAGCCTCGCGACGCTGCGCCACAACATCATGCGCTCGGGCCAGGTGGGACGCCTGGTGGCGAACGACATGCGCTCGAGCATCGTCGAGTTCCCGATCTTCGACAAGGACCCGATCACCGGCAAGCAGCTCGACTACCACGCGTTCTCGCAGGAGCTGGAGACGCGCGTGCGCGAGCGCTTCCAGGACGACAGCGTCAGCATACATATCGTCGGCTTCGCCAAGATCGTCGGCGACCTGCTCGAGGGCGTGACGGCGATCTTCCTGTTCGCGCTGATCACGATCGTGATCACCTCGGTCCTGCTGTTCCTGTACACGCGTGCGCTGTGGTCCACGGTGGCGCCCGTCGCTTGCTCCATCATGGCGGTCATCTGGCAGATGGGCCTGCTCACCACGCTCGGTTACGGCCTCAACGCCTACTCGATACTGATTCCGTTCCTGATCTTCGCGATCGGCGTGAGCCATGGCATCCAGGTCGTCAACGCGATCGGCGCGGAGGCCGTGGCCGGACATGTGCCGCTGCAGGCGGCCAGGCGCGGCTTCCGCGGTCTCTACATCGCGGGCATGGCGGCGCTGCTGACCGACGCCGTCGGCTTTCTCACGATGATGCTGATCGATATCGAGGTGATCCAGGATCTGGGCATCGCGGCGAGCGTGGGCGTCGGCGTGATCATCCTGACCAACCTGGTGCTGCTGCCGGTGATCATGTCCTACGCCGGCGTCTCGCCGCGTGGCCTGAGGCGCATCGGGCAGCGCCAGGCGGCGGATGCCCCCCACTGGCGCCTGCTGTCGCGCTGCGCCACGCCGCGCTTCGCGGCGGTTTCGCTGGCGCTGGCGCTGGCCGGCTACATGGTCGGAATCGTCGGCGGGCAGAACATGCAAATCGGCGACCTCGATCGCGGCGCCCCCGAACTGCATCCGGACTCGCGCTACAACAAGGACAACGACTACCTCACGCAGAATTACTCGACGAGCTCGGACGTGCTGGTCGTGATGGTCGAGACCCGGCCCGAGACCTGCTTTCTCTACGACAACCTGGCGCTGATCGACCGCTTCGGGTGGGCGATGCAGAACGTGCCCGGGGTCGAGTCGGCGGTGTCGCTGGCCGATGTCGCACGGCTCGTGACCATGGGCTTCAACGAAGGCAGCCTGAAGTGGGCCACGCTGATACGCAACCAGCGCGCGCTCGACACCACCTTCGGCATGGTGCCGCCGCAGCTGGTGAACGCAGACTGCAGCCTGGCGCCGGTGGCGCTGTTCCTGGCCGACCACAAGGCCGAGACCCTCGATACGGTGGTGAAGGCCGTGCAGTCCTTCGCGGCGCAACACGACAGCGATGCCATCCGCTTCGTGCTGGCGGCGGGCAACTCCGGCATCGAGGCCGCCACCAACCAGGAGATCACCAAGGCGCAGAGGCAGATCCTGATCCTGGTGTACTCGGTGGTTGCGGCGCTCGTCTTCCTCAGCTTCCGCTCCTTCACCGCGGTGATCTGCATCATGGTGCCGCTCGGCCTCACCTCGGCGCTGTGCAACGCGCTCATGGCCTGGCTCGGCATCGGCGTGAAGGTGGCCACTGCCGGTGATCGCGCTCGGGGTGGGGGTGGGCGTCGACTACGCGATCTACCTCTACAACCGCCTGCAGATATTCCTGCGCCAGGGCATGAAACTGCAGGATGCCTACTACCACGCCCTGCGCCACACCGGCGCGGCCGTGGGCCTGACCGGCATCGCGCTCGCCATCGGGGTCGCGACCTGGATGTGGTCGCCGATCAAGTTCCAGTCCGACATGGGCAAGCTGCTGACCTTCATGTTCCTCTGGAACATGATCGGCGCGCTGTGGCTGATGCCGGCGCTCGCGCATTACCTGATCGGTCGCAAGGCCCGCGCTAGGACGCACTGAGATGCAGCAAAGGGGGAATACACCGTGAACCCGTCGAATCGTGCAATGCGCCGCCGCTTGGCCGCGGCCGCGCTGCTGCTCGCGGCCAGCCGCGCGGGCGCGTTCAACTTCGAGACGGAGTCGGGCCTTTCGATCGACCTCGACACGACGCTCACCTACGGCGTGCAGTGGCGCGTCGAGGACGCCGACGACAATCTGCTGCGCCGGGCCGATCCCTCCTGGGACTTCGCGCAGCAGTTTTCCTTTCTCTCGGATCCCGACACCGTCATCGCGCAGAACATGGACGACGGCAACAACAACTTCGACACCGGCCTCGTCTCGAACCGCGCCACCGCGCTCGTGGACATCGAGATCGAGAAGGACAACTACGGCGCATTCCTGCGCGCCAAGGCCTTCTACGACCATGTGTACGCGAGCCGCCGCACCGCGATGGACGAGGCCGGCTATCTCACCATGAACAACGCGCCCGCCACGCGGCGCGGCGATTTCCCCGACGAGACCGAGGACGAGCACGGCGCGCACGCGGAGTTCCTCGATGCCTACGCCTACGCGAGCTTCGACGTCGGCGAGCGCGTGCTCGATCTGCGCGTGGGCAGCCAGATGATCAACTGGGGCGAGGCGACCTTCTTCCCCGGCATCAACGGCATGCAGAACCGCTTCGACGCATCGGTCGCGAACGTGCCCGGCACCGAGGTCAAGGAGATCTTCCTGCCCACGGGTGCGGTGTACGCCCAGCTCGATCTCACGTCCTCGCTCGCGCTGCAGACCTACTACCAGTACGAGTGGAGGCACACGATCCTGAACGGCGTGGGCAGCTACTTCAGCCAGCAGGATTACCTCGGACCCGGCGCGCAAACCTTCTTCGTCGGCGCGCGCGGGCTGTTCGGCCTCGATCCGCGCATTCCGCGCCTCGCCGACGACGAGCCCGGCGACCAGGGCCAGTACGGCGTGGCGCTGCGCTACAGCCTGGAGTCGGGCACGGAGCTGGCTTTCTACTACGTGAATGCGCACAACAAGGCGCCGAGTTTCGAGCGCCAGGACATCGCCATCGCGGGCCAGGCGCTGCCGGTCAGCTATCGCATACGCTATTTCGACGACATCCGCACTACCGGCGCGAGCTTCAGCACGCTGGTCGGCGACACCCAGGTCAATGGCGAGGTCTCGTACCGGGCCAACACGCCATTCGCCGATGCCGCCGGCGACCCCGAACGCGAGGAACTGCTCCAGGCGCAGGTGGGCTTCACGCAGGTGGTTCGTCCCACCGCGCTGTGGGACGACCTCACGGTGGTCGGCGAGCTCGTGGGCGTCGATGTCATGGGCCGCAGCGGCGACGACCTGGCGTTCGACGCGCGGGCCTTCAGCTACGCGGTGCGCGCGGATTTCGCCTACAAGAACGTGCTGCAGGCGCTGGATACGAACGTCGTGCTGTTCGTCATGCACACGCTCGACGGCACGATCCGCGAGGCGCAAATGGTCGATGACGCGGTGGTGGCCGGCGTCACGCTGCGCGGCACCTGGCTCGACAGGATCATTGCCGAGCTGAGCTATGCCAACTATTCCGGCGGTGGCTTCGACCACTGGATCATCGACCGCGACAACGTCGCGTTCAACATCAAGTACAGCTTCTGACAGGCGCAACGGGGGAGACGGGCATGCGTGGACTTCTGATCGGCGGACTGACCCTGGCGCTCGCGGCGCCGCTGGCACTGGGCAAGGTGAGCGAGGAGGAGGCGGCCAGGCTCGGCACGCAGCTCACGCCGACCGGCGCGGAGGCGGCCGGCAACGCCGACGGATCGATTCCGGCGTGGAGCGGCAGGATCATCGGCGTGCCGCCGGGACTCGAGTTTGCAGGCCCCGCGACCGTCTATCCCGACCCCTACGCCGGGGAGAAGCCGCTGTTTTCGATCACGGCGCAGAACGTGGAGCAGTACGCCGCGCGCCTCAGCGCGGGACAAAGGGCGCTGTTCCAGACCTATCCCAAGACCTTCCGCATGGACGTCTATCCCACGCACCGCGATTTCGGCGTGACCAAGGACGCGGCGCAGCGCGCGCGCCACAACGCCACCCACGCGGAGCTGTACAACGGCGACGACGGCGTCAACGGCTATACCGGCGGCCTGCCCTTTCCGATACCCACGATGGGCGCCCACCCGATCTGGAACTCGCGTCTCAGCACTCCCTCCTACAACATGGAGGGGCTCACCGACGATGTGGTCGTCTACCCCGACGGCAACCGATCGTCGCGCCGCGGCGTGACGTACATGAAGGTCCTGTTCTCCAATCCGGACATCCCCATCGGCGCCGACTTCAAGTCGCTGAGCAAGTATGCCGCCTACATCTGGTTCGCGGTCGAGGAGCCGGTGCGCGACAAGGGCTCGATCACGCTGATCCACGAACCGCTCGACTACACCCAGACGCCGCGCAGCGTCTGGCGCTATCTGCCCGGATCGCGGCGCATCCGCCAGGCGCCGAACGTCGGCTACGACACGCCCGATGGCCCCGGCGGTTTCCTCACGATCGACGACACGCTGGGATTCAACGGCGCGATGGACCGCTTCGAGTGGACGCTGCTCGGGCGACAGGAAATGTACGTGCCGTTCCACAGCTACCGTTTCGACGACCCCGCGCTGACGCGCGATCAACTGCTGACGGTCGGGCACGCCAACCCGGACTACATGCGTTACGAACTGCGGCGCGTCTGGGTGGTCGAGGCCACGCTGCGCGAGGGCTTCCGTCACATCTACGGCAAGCGGCGCTTCTATGTCGAGGAAGACGGCTGGCACATCGCCATCACCGAGAACTACGACAACCGCGGCGAGCTGTGGAAGACGGTGATGATCAACTCGCTGTACCTGTTCGACCAGAAGGGCTACGACATCCGCAGCCAGATGTTCCACGATCTGCGCGCCGGCGTGTACAACACCACGCGCATGACCAACTGGACCCGGCCGTGGAACTTCTCGGCGCCGGACCCGGGCGAGGCCTTCTTCACCGTCGACAACCTGCGCAAGTCCGGCAAGCGCTGACGCCTTGCGGGTCGGGCTTGTAGGTCGGGCTTCAGCCCGACAAGGGTTCTAACCCGCCACGCCTAGGGCGTACCCGTCGGCATGAATGCCGACCCACATGAATGCCGACCCGCGTGCGGTCAATTGAGCTCGGGATCTTTCCAGTACTTGGTGCCCTGGATGGTGGCCTGCAGCGCCAGGCCGGATTCGGTCAACTGGTAGACGCGGATGCCGTCGAGCAGCAGTTCGCCGCCCACCGCATCACCCTGCCCGCCCGATTTGGCTGCCGCATCGGCCTGGGCGCCCACGTTGAGGCCCTGCTCGATGAAGCGCTCCATGATGTGGCGTTTCTCGAACACGTAGACTGCGCGGAAGTCCTTCACGCCGACGCCGAGGCCGCCGCCGAGCGAGCCCATTTTCATGTAGGTGTGCGCGCCGCTCACGTTGTCGACCACCACGCCGTAGCCCTGCCCCACCGAGGGGAAGATCAGGTAGGCATTCCAGTTCGAGAACACCGCGTAGCCGGGTGCCTCGGCGATCTGCTGCTGCACGGACGGATTGATCTTGTAGAGATCCGTGAGCACTTCCTTGCGCATGTTCTGGACGTGGCGTTGCTTGTCCTCCTTCGTCTGCCCGGCGGCGACGCAGCCGCCCAGGATGACCGCAACAGCAAGGAGGATCGTCGCTGCTCTCATGGAATGCTCCTGAAGTATGTAAAACCGGCGCCATTGTAGACCGATTGCGGCGATCGAGGAATGCGTGGCAATGACAGGCGCGGGGCCGCTGCATTAGACTCGCCTCCCGTTTCGTCGATCGAAGCACCGGCCGGCGCGCCATCGCGCACGGCCGGCAACAGCCGGAGGTATCCCATGGCATTGATCAGCATGCGCCAGTTGCTGGACCACGCCGCCGAGCACGACTACGGCGTGCCGGCGTTCAACGTGAACAACCTCGAACAGATGCGCGCCATCATGGAGGCCGCCGACGAGAGCTGCAGCCCGGTGATCGTGCAGGCCTCGGCCGGCGCGCGCAAATACGCCGGTGCCAACTTCCTGCGCCACCTGATCCAGGCGGCGATCGAGGAATTCCCGCACATCCCGGTCGTGATGCACCAGGACCACGGCGTCTCGCCCGCGGTGTGCCAGCGTTCGATCCAGCTCGGCTTCAGCTCGGTGATGATGGACGGCTCGCTCGGCGAGGACGGCAAGACCCCGACCGATTACGACTACAACGTGCGCGTGACGCGTGAGACGGTCGCGATGGCGCATGCCTGCGGCGTGTCGGTGGAGGGCGAGATCGGCTGCCTCGGCTCGCTGGAGACCGGCACCGCGGGCGAGGAAGACGGCATCGGCGCCGAAGGCATACTGAGCCACGACCAGATGCTCACCGATCCCGAGGAGGCCGCGCGCTTCGTGAAGGACACCGGCGTGGACGCGCTGGCGATCGCCATCGGCACCAGCCACGGCGCCTACAAGTTCTCGCGCAAGCCCACCGGCGACATCCTCGCGATCGGTCGCATCAAGGAAATCCACGCGCGCATCCCCAACACGCACCTGGTGATGCACGGCTCCTCCTCGGTGCCGCAGGACTGGCTCGCGATCATCAACGAGTTCGGCGGCGAGATTCCCGAGACCTACGGCGTGCCGCTGGAGGAAATCCAGGAGGGCATTCGCAACGGCGTGCGCAAGGTGAACATCGACACCGATCTGCGACTCGCCTCGACCGGCGCGATCCGCCGTTTCATGGCGAAGAACCCCTCGGAGTTCGACCCGCGCAAGTACCTGAAGGAAACGGTCACGGCGATGAAGGCGATCTGCAGGGAACGCTACGAGGCCTTCGGCACCGCGGGCCAGGCCGACAGGATCAGGCCGCTGTCGCTGGAAGCGATGTATGTCCGCTACGCCCGCGGCGAACTGAACCAGAAGGTCAGCTGAGAGCCCGTGACCGGCAGTCCCTTCGCCCGAAGTCGCATTGCCGCGCGCAGCTTCGACCCCGAGGCCGTGCGCGCCGCGATGCGGCCGCTGGAGTTCTCCGGGCTGAGCGTCGTTTCCGGCGCCGAGCAGGACTATTTCGCCTTCTACGGTATCGACCTCGCGCATCGCGTGCCGGGTGTCACCCATCACTTCGGGCGACTCGCGGCGAACGGTTTCGAGATCGCCTGCCATTTCTACGAGCTCACCGCCGCACGCGGCACCTGCGTCCTGCTGCATGGCTACTTCGATCACGCGGGGCTCTATGGCAGCCTGATCGAGCACTGCCTGCGTCAAGGCCACAGCGTGCTGATCTGGGACCTGCCCGGCCACGGGCTGTCGAACGGTCCGCAGGCCAGCATCCACGACTTCGAGGACTACACGGACGTGCTCGCACTGGTGCTCGAGCACCATCGCGAGCGCCTGCCGGGACCGCTGTACGCCATCGGCCAGAGCACCGGCGGTGCGGTGCTGATGAGCTGGGCCTTCCGCAAGTGCCGTTCCGCGGCCGAGTGCCCGTTCGCGCGCATCGCGCTGCTGGCACCTCTGGTGCGGCCCGCGCGCTGGCGCCACGTGAACCTGCTGTACACCCTGCTGCGCCCGTTCCGCTCCGGCGTGCGGCGCAAGTTCATGCCGAACTCCGGCGACACCGAATTCCTCGCCTTCGTGCGCAACGATCCGCTGCAGAGCACGATCCTGCCGGTGCAGTGGGTCGGCGCGATGCGGCAGTGGATCCGCACGTTCCGCGAGCATCCGGTCACGGATTTCGCGCCGCTGATCATTCAGGGCAGCGCCGACGAGACGGTGGACTGGCGGTGGAACCTCCCGATGATCCGGCAGAAGTTCCCGCACGCGCAGCTGTGCATGGTCGACGGCGCGCGTCATCACCTGGCGAACGAGGTACGCCACCTGCGCGAGCAGGTATTCGCGGCGCTCGCGCTGTGAGCGACACCGGCGCAGCCGTTGCGCCACTGATCGGGCAGGCGCGCCAGTGCGTGGCGCGCCAGGAGTTTGCGCGCGCCGACGCGCTCTACGGCCAGCTGCTGGAACAGGGTCCGGTCGGCGCGCGCATCGAAAGCCTGCGCTACTTCGCGATGCGCGCCTTCCGTGCGGGCGCTCTCGATCGCGCCGTGGACTTCAGCCGCCGGGTAACGGAGCTCGAGCCCGGCGTGTCGGCACATTGGCTCAATCTCGGCGTCGCCTGCCAGGAGGCCGCGGATCTGCCCGCCGCGCGCGCGGCCTTCGCCGAGGCGTTGCGCCGCGACGCACGCAACCACACCGCGGCGCTGTGCATCGGCGAGGTGCTCGAGGCCACGGGCGATCGCACCGGTGCGGCGATGGCTTACTGGCGCGCGATCGTCGATGCGCAGGCCAGGGGCGCCTGGCGCAACAACGAGACCACGCCGCCGGCACTGCGCCCGCGCGTGGTGCACGCGATGGACTTCGTCGATGTCGAGCGCCCGCGCCTGCTGCAGCAGGTGCTGGCGCCGTTGCTGGAAGCCTATGGCGAGGACGAGATGCGCCGCATCCGCGCCGCGCTGCGGATCTACCTCGGGCAGGACATGCCGCGCTACCCGGACCCGCGGCAGAAACCCGGTTTCCTCTATGTGCCCGACCTGCCGACCGCGGCCTTCCTGCCGCTCGATGTCTTTCCATGGATCGGGGAGCTGCAAGCACGCACCGCGGCGATCCGCGACGAGATGCTGGCCGCGGTGGCGGCGCGCGAGGGCCTGCAGCCCTTCCACGACCGCGAGCAGCTGAACCAGCTGGTCGCGGGGGCATCGGACGAGGGCAGCTGGGACGCGCTGTTCTTTTACCGCCACGGCGAGCGCTTCGACGCGAACTGCGCGCGCTGTCCCGTCACCACCGCGGCGATGGAGCGGCTGCCGCGCGTCGCGATCCGCGACCACGGCCCGGAAATCCTGTTCTCGCTGCTGCGCCCCGGCGCCCACATCCTGCCGCATCGCGGTGTGACCAACGCGCGCGTGGTGGCGCACCTGCCGCTGGTGGTGCCGCCCGGCTGCGCGCTGCACGTGCTCGGTGAGGAACCGCACGCGTGGCGCGAGGGCGAGGTGATGGTCTTCGACGATACCTTCGAGCACGAGGCGTGGAACCGCAGCGGCGAGCTGCGCGTGATCCTGCTGATGGACACCTGGAATCCCTGGCTCAGCGAGGCCGAGCGACTGGCATGCACGCGGCTCGTCGAGGGCATCGGCGACTTCCGCCTCGGCGGCGAGCGTATCGCCGAACGCAGCCGCAGCGACGAGCTATTCCTCTAGGGCTCAGTTCGCGGGGCTCACGTCGAAGGCGACGGTCAGCCGCTCGCCCGGCGCGGCGAACGCCACCGTGCCGTGCCACAGATACGAGGGGAACAGCACCAGCCGGCCCACCTGCGGCGCCAGCGCAAGCGCGGGCGGGTCCTGCGCAAGCGGCAGCTGGAGGTCGCTGCGCCCGAACTCCAGCCAGCCCTCCCTGCCCTGCAGCCCCTGTGGCAGCGCGACGTAGAGCGCCGAGCTGATCCAGCCCTGGCCATGGGTGTGCGGCACGTGAAAGCCCTGGCTGCGCAGCAGCACCGACCACGAGCCGGCGAAGCGCCAGCGTTCGGTGCGCCTTCGCAGGAAGGGATGCTCCGCATCGGTGGGCAGCTGCGCCACGTACTGCGCCAGCACGGCCTCGATCGCGCCGCGCAAGCGCACGATGGGCGCTTCGCGGCGCCCGAGCAGGTTGCCCACCGTCTGCGTGCCGCCGCGCAACGACTGATCCAGCGGGTGGTGCGTGGCGTGGTGCATGCCGCGCAGCAAGGCGGCGAGCTCGGCGAGGAAGTCCGCATCCAGCCCGAAGTCCAGCAGTGTGTAGCTGCGCACCAGGCGCGCGACATCGAACAGCGCCTCGTGGCGCGCATCGGCGCAGAGTTTCCAGGCTGTGCCGAGGTTTGCCAGCAGCAGCTGGTCCCCGGGATGTTGCGCCAGGGCGTGCTCCAGCAGCTGCGCGGCCTCGGGCGCTCGGTCTGCCCGCATCAGGAGGCGCGCGAGATCCAGCCGCGCGCCGCGTTCACCCGGGTGCTGCGCGAGGCAGGCGGCGAGCTCGCGCTCGGCTTGCTCCGCATGGCCCGCAACCACCAGCAGGCGCGCGTGCAGGCGCATGGCCTCGGTGCCGCGCTGGGCGGGCGCCAGGCGCTCGATGACTTCCCGTGCACGCTCGCGCGCGCCGATCCGCTCGTATTGCAGCGCCAGCGCGGTGGCGAGCGCCGGATCGGCGCTCTGCGCGAGAGCCTGTGCCAGGCTCTGCCCTACCCGCTCATGCGCGCCGGTTTCGAAGTGGATCTTGTCGAGCGCCTCGTGCGCGCCGAGGTGCGCAGGGTCCTGCGCGATGACGTGCTCGAACAGCGTGCGCGCCGCCTCGATGCGGCCGGTCTCGAGCAGGATCGATGCCTGCTCGAAACGCAGCGCCGCGGGGGCCGCATCGCCTGCCGCGATGAGGGTGCGCAGCGCCGCCTCGGGCTCGCCACGCATGCGCTGCGCCACCGCGAGGTTCAGTCGCGTGCGCGCATCCGCGGGCTCGTGCGCGAGTTGCGCCTCCAGGTGCGGCGCGGCCGCGTTCCATTCGTGCAGACGCAGGTGCAGCGAGGCTGCCAGCGCGTGTTCGCGCGGCGTACAGGGTGCGTGCGCACCGGGCGCGAGCGCCGTGAGCGCCGCGCGATGCGCGCGACGCTCGTTGTGCAGCAGCGCCAGGTTGAAGCGCGCATCCGCAAAATCCGGCTTCAGCGCGATCGCCTTGCCGTAACAGTCGATCGCGCGCCCGGGCTCGCGCGTTCTCAGGTGGTTGCCGAAGTTGTTCCACGCCGCGGCATCCGCGGACTGGCGCGCCAGATAGCGCTCGAAGCAGCGCGTCGCCGCCTCGTCCTCGCCCGCCAGTGACAGCGCCATCGCCGCCAGCGACAGCGCGCCCGCGGGTTCGCCGGCCGCGCACAGCGGCTCGAGCGTGCGCGCGCATTGCGCGTAACGCTTGCCACGGAACAGCTCGAGAGCTTCGGCGAGGGTCCGGCGCGGGTCGGGCATCGGCTTCGGGTCGTGACGGTTGGAGGCGCGGATTATTGCAGGATCGGGCCGACCCACAACAAAAAAGCCCCTCCGGAGAGGGGCTTGAAGGATGCGGGGTCGCCTCGCGGCGACCCCCGGTCACGCCGGATCAGAACTTCGCGCTGATGCGGGTGTAGTAGTAACGGCCCGCGGTGTCGTAGCTGAAGTTCAGCGTGTTCATGTCGCCGAAGTTCGACACGTAGGGCGGCTCCTCGTCCCACAGGTTGCGTACGCCGGCGGTGAACGTGACGTTCTTCCACTCGTAGTAGCCCTGCACGTCGTGGTAGTCGTAGGCGTCGGCGTCACACGACAGCTGGCTGCCGGCGCAGGTGCTGGCCACGTCCTCCACTTCGTCCATCCAGCGGATGGTGTAGCTGCCGCCCCAGTTGTCGCGCGAGTACGCGGCCACGAAGTTCATCTTCAGCTCGGGGAACGCGGCCGGGACGTCACCCTGGTAGGGATCCGTGCCGTAATAGCCCGAGAGTTCGGTGGCCGGTATGCCCGGCCCCGAGGTGTACTCGTAGCTGTCGAGCCAGGTGCCGTCCAGCGAGAGGTTCAGCGCCCCGTCCCACACCGCGTTGAACACGTAGTTCATCGAGAAGTCGATGCCCTTGGTCTCGAAGGTCGAGAGGTTGCCGAGGCGGATGTCCGGCCCCGAGATCAGGCCGATCACGTTGCGCCGCGGCGAGTTCGGGTTTGCATTCTCGCCCACGGCAGCCGGCCCGAGGATCAGCGAGCACAGCGGCGAGGAGAAGTTCGCGCTGGAGTAGCAGCCGGTCACGATGTCATCGACGCCCAGCGAGCCGATGGCGCCCTCGATCTCGATCTCATACCAGTCCACCGTGGCCGAGAAGTCCTCGAGGAAGCTCGGGGTCCACACGACGCCGAAAGTGGTGGATTCCGATTCCTCGGGCGCCAGGTTCGCGTTGCCGCCCTGCAGGCTCTGTGCCTGGTCCGAGGACAGCGTGAAGTCCGGGCGCAGGCCGTCTGCCGCGCAGTTGGCGCGCACTATCGCGTCGGGGTTGGCGCCCCATTCCACGCAGGGCTCGGTGTAGGTGGCCGCTGTGTTCTCTTCCGGCGATGCCTGCTCGTCGATGTTCGGCGCGCGGAAGCCCTCGGAGTAGGTGTAGCGCAGGCGCAGGTCCGCGATCGGCGCCCACTCCAGGGCGTACTTCCACACGTCCTCCTCGTCGCCAAGGAAGTCGTAGTCGGACACGCGCGTCGAGATCTCGGCCGTCACCGCGTGCGCGAAGGGCATGTCGGCGATCAGCGGCAGGTTCAGTTCGGCGTAGAACTCGTCGACCTCGTAATCGGCCGCGGTGTTGGCGCCCGCGTAGCTGTAGACGTTGCCGGCCAGCACGTTGTCGTCGTAGGTCAGGCTGCCCTCTTCCTCGCGCGTCTCGTAACCGACCGCCCACTGCGGCTTGCCGCCGGGCAGCTCGAGGCCGCCGAAGTCACCGGTCAGGTTGAACTGGATCGTGCGCAGCGTCGACTCGTCGGTGAAGCGCGCGTTCGACAGCCCGTAGGCGATCATTTCCGGCGTCAGCGTGTTGATCGCGAACGGATCCCAGACGCCGGGGCAGGCCGGGTCGGCCGCGCACAGCTCGGGGTCGATCAGCGTGTTCATCTTGGGCACGTTGCCGCGGTACAGGTCCACCGAGTCGTCGCGGTACTCGGAGCGGTTGTACGACAGGTCCCAGCCCCAGCCGTTGTTCAGCTCGCCCTTCAGGCCGATCAGCCCGCGCCAGACGTTGACGTCCTGCTCGGCGCGGCGCCCGCCGGTCTCCACCAGGCGGCGGTAGGCGTAGGCCGGCTCGCCGAAGACGTTGCCGGGGTTGGTGGTGGGCACCAGCGGGCCCCAGAAAGTGCCTTCCGGCGCCAGCAGCTGGGCCGATTCGCGGTTGGAGAACTGGGTTTCCATGAAGGCGCTGACGGTACCGACCGGGCTGCTCTCGATGAGGTCGTAATTGCCCGAGCTGAAGAAGCTGTAGACGTCCTGCGGCGTAACCATGTACGAGGCGGCCGCGTAGTTGAACGCGTCGGTCGCGGCGTTGTAGGGGCGCGGTACGCCGCCGTCCTTCACGAAGGGGCTGGCGAAATCGTTGGCCGAAATGTAGGCCGTCGCGGGGTAGGCAGTGCCCGAGCCGCCGCAGAAGCGCTCGCGCGTGCCGGCGGCGACGCTGCCGCGCTCGCGGAAGGCGCACTCGGAGAAGCTGCGCTCGCCCTGCCAGATCTCGTCGCGCTCCTGGTACTGGCCGTTGACGACGATATTGCCGCGCTCGAAGCTCTTGCCGAAGGTGATCGCGAACAGCTTCTGCTCGCCGTCGCCCTCGCCCGACTCGTCGTACTGGCCCTCGACCTCGACGCCGTCGAAGTCGGACTTGGTGATCAGGTTGACCACGCCGGCGATCGCGTCCGAACCGTAGATGGTGGAGGCGCCGTCGCGCAGCACCTCGACGCGCTCGATCAGCGAGGACGGGATCAGGTTCAGGTCCACGAAGCCGTTGACGCCGGCCGAGGCCATGCGGTTGCCGTTCAGCAGCACCAGCGTGCGCGTCGGCCCGAGGCCGCGCAGCGACACCGTGGACCAGCCCGCGGTGCCGTTGTTGACGCCGGAGCCGAAGTCGGCGCCGCTCACCGAGGGCAGGCTCACGAAGAAGCGCTCCAGCGTCGTGGAGCCCTGGCGGTCCAGCGCGGCCTCGTCGAACACGGAAATGGGGCTCATGCTGGTCAGGTCGGTGCGCCGGATGCGCGAACCGGTGACGACGACCTCTTCAATCTGCTGGGCAGCCGGGTCCTGGGCAAGGGCCGGCAGGCTGCCGGTCGATGCGATGGCTCCCACGGCGGCTGCTACGGATAGCGCCAGACGCGATCTCTTGTACATGCGTTGTCTCCTCGTCGATTGGAATTGGATACGGCCCGACCGCCGGCCGGAAGCCGTTCACAAGACCTGAGACGAACGAAGATGACACTTCCTCAATCGGTGACCACGAAAGAAATGTGAAAAATTACCGCCGCCGCCATCACTCGATCCGCGTCACCCCGACCTGGCGCCCGCTTTCGAGCACGCGCATTTCCCACATGCCGAGCAGGTTCTTTCGGATCTCGACCTCGGGCGAGTCCGCGCGGTGGCGCCAGCTCCCGCTCATGCGCTGCTGCCAGACCTGGCCGTTCTCGAGGCGAAACAGCGTACGCCCGCTCCAGCCCGCGAACGGGCCGGCGATGCGGCTGCGGATAACGGTGGCCTCGCTCTTGCGCACCTCCTCGCGCACGGCGGGGCTGCTCGCGCGCAGCACCGGCGCTTCCCCGGCGGTGTAGCGGATCAGCCAGGCGTTCAGCGCCTCGATCTCCGCGGGCGTCAGCCGGCCCAGCCCGGCGGCGCCGAATTCTTCCGCGCTCATGAGCTCGCGCACGTCGGGCGCCCCCGCGGCGTGGCCGGCGTTGGCGCCGAGCAGGGCGGTGGCGAGCAGCAGTGCGTGCAGAAGCGGGCGTCGCGGAGCGTGCATTGGTGGCTGTTCCTGTTCGATGAAGGAGAAATACGGGCTCAGGCCGGGTCCTCGGCCATCCCGGCCAGGCCCAGCTCGCGCAGGTAGTCGAGGATTTCGCCGAGCTCGTCGCGGTAATGCCGCCAGCGGCCCGAGGAGCGCTGGTACAGCGGCTGGCGCACCTGCCACAGGCTCGCGGTGCGCACCGTGCTGTCGCGCTCGTGAAAGCGCAGCGCCGCGTCGCTCCAGTCCAGGCCGCAGAACCCGAGCAGGCGCGCCGTCTGTGGCCGCTGGTCGGCCACGAAGCGGTCGTAGTTCACCTCGAGGATGTCCTCGCCGAACAGCGTGCCCCAGTGCGCCATCAGCCGCTGCAGCTGGGCGTTGTAGTGCACGATGTGGCGCAGGTCGTTGGCGTAGTTGAAGCGCGCATCGAGGTTCTGGGCCCAGAGCGACAGCGCGTTGTCGAGCACGTTGCGGCTGGCGTACACGATGCGCGCGCGCGGAAACAACGCCTTGATCAACCCGAGATAGAGGAAGTTGTCGGGGCGTTTGTCGGTCACGCGCGCGGCCCCGGGGAAGGACTCGCGCAGGTAGTCGAGGTAGCCGCTGCCAATCGCCTGGAGCACCGCGGGCGCGATCGATGCGAGCGCCGCGGGGTAGGGCACGATGTCGGCGGCGACACGGCGCGGGAAGTACACCAGCTCGCCGCCCGTGGTGATCGAGGGGTGCGAGCCCAGCACCTGCTCGATCAGCGTGGTGCCGGAGCGGAACATCCCGCAGATGAACACCGGGCTCGCGTCCGCTACCGGCTCCACGCGCTCGAACCACTCGCGCGAGCACTGCGTGATGATCGCGTCGATGAGGCGCTCCTGCGCGGCAGGGTCGTAGGGAGGCACGCGTGAGCGGCTCAGCGCATTCGCGGCGGCGTAATGCCGGAAGGCGCGTACGTACTCGGCGCAGTCGTCGTAGGCCTTGCCGAGGCCGTAGTGCAGGCTCTCGCGCGCCCCCGGCGAGAGCGCCGGTGACTCCAGCTCGGCCAGCATGCGCGCGATCAGCGGATCGTCGGCGCGCTCGAAGCTGCGCAGCTGCGCCACGCGCGCGAAGACCTGCTCGAAACCCGGGTCGAGCGCGATGACGCGCTCGTAGAGTGCGAGTGCCGTGGCGCGCTCGCCGCGTTCCTCGACCAGCGTGGCCAGGTTGAAGAGTGCCGGCACATAGTCGGGCTTGCACCCGGTCGCGCGCTGCAGCAAGGCCTCGGCCTGCGCGGTCTCGTGCAGCGCGCTGTGCAGGCTGGCCATGCACACCAGCGTTTCCTCGGGCTGATCGATGCCCAGCTCCAGCGCGCGCGCGTACTCGGCCAGCGCCGCGCGCGGCGCGTTGGCCTCCGTGAGCACCTTGGCGAACAGGTAGCGGAACAGCGGCACGCGCGGGTGCATGGCGATCAGTCGCTCGTAGGCCGCGCGCGCGAGCCCGCTCGCGCCGGTGCGCAGCGCGAGCTCCGCCAGCTTCGTGAGATAGCGGGGCTCGGCGGGCCAGGCGCGGCTCAGCGCCTGCAGCGCGTCGAGCGCGCCGTGGAGCTCGCCGCGCTGCACCAGCGCCCAGGCGAGCAGCTCCAGCGCTTCGCGGTCCCCGGGTTCCCGCGCGAGCAGTTCGCGGCACGCTGCCTCGGCTGCCGCCGGCTGGTTCAGGCCCTGGAAGCGCCGTGCCGCCTCGAGGTGCCGGGTGCGTGCGCTCATGCTCAGAATTCCTGGGTCAGCCTGGCGTACCAGTAACGGCCGCGCAGATCGTGGGTGCGGCCATCGACGTTGTCATTGAAGGCCGAGGCGGAGAAGGGCGCCGCGCGATCCAGCACGTTGTCGATGCCGAGGGCCACGCGCAGGCCCTCGAGCAGCCCGAACTGGCGCACCAGCTGAACATCGTGCACCAGCCAGTCGTCGATCTCGCGCCGGCGCATGGAGTTGGGTACCTGTTCCTTCAGCGCGCTCGCATAGTACAGGCGGTAGCTCGCCTCCCAGTGCGCGCGGCTCCATTGCAGCCCGAGGCGCGACTTCCATTGCGGAATGGCGCCCATGCCGCCCGATGCCTCGTCGGCGAACTGGCCCGTGATGTCCTCGCTAGGCGCCGAGGGGTCGAGCTGGTCGAGGTATTCGTGGATGTACGAGGTTTCCAGCGACAGCGTCAGCCGGCCGACGGGCAGCGCGGGCAGGCGGTAGCGCAGGTCGAGGTCCGCCCCCGCGACCTGGCGCTCGCCGACATTGATGTTGGTGGCGTTGACGCGCTGCAGGTTGCCCTCGGCATCGCGCAGCACGCGTTCGGCGAAGGCGCCGCTGCGCGCGTTCAGGTCGAGGATGTACTGCGCGCTGGCATCGACCACGTCGCGCTGCTCGATGCGAAAGGCATCCAGCGCGACCATCAGTCCGGGCGCACCGGCGGGCGTCCAGACCAGGCCGGCGGTCAGGCTGTTCGACTGCTCGGCCTCGAGCTCGGCGTTGCCGCCGATCACCGCGAGGTACTGCGTGCGCGTGGGGTCGCCGGGCAGCGCGCAGCCGGGCAGCGTGCCGACGTTCGCGGCCACCGCGCAGGGGTCGGTGAGGAAAGCCTGCGTGTGCTGGCCGGTTTCGTAGAGATCGAGCAGCGAGGGTGCGCGGAATCCCTGCGACCAGGTGCCGCGCAGCAGGACGCTCGGCACCGGTCGCAGGCGCAGGCCGAGCTTGCCGTTGGCGGTGTGGCCGAAATCGCTGTAGTGCGAGTAGCGCCCGGCCAGGTCCAGGTCCACGCGGTGAGCGTCCTCGCCGTCGGCCCATAGCGGTACCAGCACTTCGCCCCAGCCCTCTCCCACCGAGCGGTTGCCCGAGGCCGCGCTGATATCGCTGCCGCCCAGCGCATGGGCGGGGTTGCCCGGTTCGGTGTGCGAGGCGGTGGATTCGTGGCGCCAGCTGGCGCCGGCGGCGAGCACTATCTCGCCGGCCGCGTGGCTCGCGAGTGGCCCGGAGACGTTGGCCTCCAGCCCGTACAGCCTGGACTGGCCGCTCACCTGCGTTGCGGCGCGCAGGTAGTCCAGCTGCCGCGCATCGACCGAGCCGGGCGGGCCGAACAGGTTCACCGGCACGCAGCCGGCGTCGGCGCGACAATCCGCGGCGGGGCCGATGCCATGCTGCAGCCGGTCGCCGTCGATCAGGCGCTCGAGGATCTCCTCGCTCTCGGTGCGGCTCCAGTGCCACGTCGCGTCCCACTCCCAGTTGCTGCCCGCCAGCCCTTCCAGCCCCAGCACGGTGCGCGCGGTCTGCGAGCGATTCAGCTGCTCGCGCGCGCCGAGTTCGACGAAGCGCCGGCGCAGGTCCGTGATGTCCGTGCCGAAGGGGTTGTACGCATTCGCCGCGGAGACCGTCAGCGGCAGGCTCTCGAAGGCCGTGAATACCGGCGTGGGGGCCAGCGTGGCCTCGGACTCGTTGTCCGCGAAGCCGAATTCCGCGATCGCCGCGGTGCGCTCGTTCAGGTCCAGCTGCGCGCTCGCGTAGACATTGCTGCGCTCGGAGGGCACCAGGGCCGAGGTGAACTCGCGAAAGTCGTAGAGGTCCTCGTCGGAGGCGGCGCGAAAGTCCCCGGGGCGTGTGCCGTCGGCCGTGCCGTCCAGCGTCAGCGTGTTGCCGTCGACATCGAAGCGCGCCGCCGGTGTGGCGCTGGAGCGCAGGTCCGCGCCCCCGCGGGGGCGGCCGTCGGCATGGCGCGACACCGCACGGTCGCGGCTCCACAACGGGTCCTGCTCGAAGACCGTGGCCGCGAACAGCAGCGATCCGCGCGACCAGGTGTTGCCCGCGAGCAGGCTGGTGCTGCGCGTGGCGCGGTCGCCGCGCTGCGTGCTGCCGTACTGCGTGCCGAGCTGCACGCCGTCATAGCCGCTCTTCATGATGATGTTCACCACGCCCGCGATGGCATCCGAGCCGTACACCGCCGAGGCGCCTTCCTTCAATATCTCGATGCGCTCCACCGCGGCGGGGGCCAGCGTGTTGAGGTCGAAGGCGTCCCCGGCCAGGCCGCCGGCGCTGGAGCGCCGGCCGTTGACCAGCACCAGCGTGTTGCCCGCGGGCAGCCCGCGCAGCGTCACGGTCGCGGTGCCGTCGCCGCCGTTGCTGACCGCGGTGCTGGTCTGGTTGCCGATCACCGCGGGCATGAAGCGCAGCAGGTCGCCGAGGCTCTGCGCGCCGCTCGCCTCGATCTCCGGGGCGCCCAGCACGTGCACGGGCCCCGAGCCGAGGTAGTTCGCCTGCTTGATGTGCGAGCCGGTGCGCAGCTGTTCGCGCACGATGATCTGTTCGATCACGCGGGCGTCCACGTAACGCTCCGCCTCCGTGCCGGGTTGCGCAGCCGCGGGCGCGCAATCCGCCGCGCTGTTGCAGGGCGGTCCGATCGAGACCACGTTGTCACCGAGGTAGGCCGGCACCAGGCCGCTGCCCTCGAGCAGCCGCTCCAGCGCCTGGCGCGGGCTGAGCGTGCCGGTGATCGCGACGGTGGGGTTGCTCGGCACGTTGGCGGTCGCGAACACCAGCGACAGCTGCGCCTGGCGGGCCAGTTCGATCAGCGCCGCGGGCAGGGTGCTCGCCGGGACGGCGAACTGCACGCGGGCCTCGGTGTCGGCCAGGACGGCCGTGGCCAGGGAAATGCCCAGCAACAGGCCCAGCGCGCGCCGTCGCGGGCCACGTCGTGCAGGCTGGTGATGAGAACCGCTCCCCGGCATCTGTTTCCGTCGCCAACGCAATATCCGCCCGGAATGGGGGATGCCGCCAGTGGCCGAACGATAACAAAACAGGCCGGGGATGGCGCGTCGGATTGCCGGGCTCTCAGTCCGTGCGGCGGGAGATCAGCAGCGGACCCTGTTCGGGGCCGGTCACGGCGAGGCCCAGGCTCTGTTCCAGCGCCGCGAGGGTGAGCCGGGGCTCGGCGGTACTGAACACGCCGGAGACGCGGATCGTGCCGGCCGCGGGATCGGCGAGGCGCAGGGCGGGCTCCATGTAGCGCTGCAGTTCGCCGATCACCTCGGCGAGCGGGACGTCCTCGAACACGAACCGGCGCTGCTGCCAGGCGAGCGCCTTGTCCGCGTCGACCCGGCTGATCTCGGCGAGGTTGTCCTGCCGGTCGTAGCGCACGGCATCGCCGGCGCCGAGCTCGCGCGAGGCGCCGGCGCCGACGCGCGTCGCGAAGCGCACGCGCCCGTGGGTCACCACCACGGACATGCCCCCGCTGTCGCAGGTGGCGCCGAAGGCGGTGCCCAGCACCGTGACGCTGGCCTCGCCGCATACCGCGCTGAAGGGTCGCGCGGCATCGGGTGCCACGCTGAAGAAGACCTCGCCGTGATCCATGGTCGCGGTACGCGTCTCGTCGCGCAGCGCCACGCTGAGCGCGGTGTCGGTGTTCAGCGTGATCTCGCTGCCGTCGGCGAGCCGCAGCTGCTGGAATCCGCCCACCGGGGTGCGCAGTTCCAGCGCCGGCGGCTCGGCACCGCGCGGCAGGACCAGCAGCGCCGCCACCGCGGCCGCGGCGGCAAGGCCGAGCGGCAGCTGCCAGCGCCGCGCGCGCGCGGTGCGGGGGATCTCGATCGGCAGCGCGCGCAGCACGCCGAGATCCGACCACAGCTCCAGCATGCGGTCGAAGGCGGCCGCGTTGCCGGCATCCTCGCTCAGCCAGCAGGCGAACCGCGCGCGGTCCCCGGCGCTGACGTCGTCCGCGCGCAGGCGCGCGATCCAGGCGGCGGCCTGGTCGAGCGCTTGGTGCTGTGCTGGGGTCGTGCGGGTCACTGCGGTTTTCCACTCCGGATCCTGCCGGATCATCGCGTGCGTACGTGTCTTGTGCTTCTTCTCACAGCCTAAGACGAACGAAAGCCGAAATACCTCCGCCATTCGGGGGAAGAAATTCGCACATTCGTCGGGGGTGCCATGCGGGCCAGTGCCGGCACCGGTACCGGCAGGCTCAGGGGATCAGGTGTTCGCGGCAGTGCTTGAGCGCTTCGAGGATGTATTTCTCCACGCTGCTGACCGACACCCCCATGTCCCGGGCGATCTCGGCGTAGGACAGTCCGCGCACGCGGTGCAGCATCAGCGCCTGGCGGCAGCGCAGCGGCAGGTCCTCGATGGCGCGGTAGATCAGCCCGAGCTGCTGGCGTGCAGCCACCAGCTCTTCCGGCGTGCCCGGATCCTGCTGCGCGGTGTCGTCCTGCAGCCGAGCGCCCTCTTCCTCCAGGTAGCGCGCGTGCAGCTTGCGCCGGCGCAGCTGGTCGATGGCCATGTTCGAGGCGACCTGGAACAGATAGGCGCGGGCGTTCTCGAGGTCGTCGGCATGCTCGAGCCGGTGCAGGCGCATGAAGGCGTCCTGGGCGATTTCCTGGGCGTCGTCGATGCTGCCCAGCTTGCGGCTCAGGAAGCGCACCAATGCGCTGCGTTGGCTGCTGATCAGCGTCTCCAGCAGCTCGCCGGGGCGTTTGGCCATGATGTCCCTGGTGTCGATGGTCCTGCTCTCCTCCGGGCTGTCGGGTGGGGGCATCGCGCAAGCGGAGCGAGGCCGCGAACTCCTGACTGCCGGCACGGTGGCGCTTCTGTCGGGCGTTTACATGGTCCGTGGGTAGCGGGTGACCGGTTCTGCGCCGGTCTGACCTGAGGTTAGCACAGCACTCCCCGCTCTCCGGGAGGATTTGTACCGCATAAACGCGCCGCATCCCCCGAACGGGGTATACCGCCGCGCCGTCCCGGGCGGATCAGGAGAGCAGGTGGCAGGCGGCCAGTCGTCCCTCGGCAACGGGGCGCAACTGCGGCGCCTCGCCGTGGCAGCGCCCGGTGGCGAGCGGGCAGCGCGTCGCGAAGCCGCAGCCCGGTACGGCGTCGAGCGGCGAGGGCGGCTCGCCGCTGGCCGGCACGTGCGCGCGGGCCCGTGCGGCGCGCGGATCGGGTTCCGGGTTCGCGGCCACCAGCAGTTGCGTGTAGGGGTGCAGCGGCGCGGACCAGAGCGCATCCGCGGGGCCTTCCTCGACCAGCCGGCCGAGGTACATCACCGCGATGCGCTGCGAGAGGTGGCGCACCATCGCGAGGTCGTGCGCGATGAACAGCAGCGTGAGCCCCAGGCTCGCGCGCAGCTCCTCCAGCAGGTTCACGATCTGTGCCTGCACCGAGACGTCCAGCGCCGAGATCGGCTCGTCGCAGACCACGAACTCCGGCCCGGGGATCAGCGCGCGCGCGATGCCGATGCGCTGGCGCTGGCCACCGGAGAATTCGTGGGGATAGCGGCCCATGTGGCCGGCGGTGAGCCCGACGCGCTCCAGCCAGTGCGCCGCGAGCTCGCGGTGCTCGCGCCGCGCGCCGCCGTCCTGCAGGCGCAACGGTTCGCACAGGATCTCTCCCACCGTCATGCGCGGGTTCAGCGAGGCGTAGGGATCCTGGAAGATCATCTGGATCGCGCGTGCCTGGCGGCGGAAATCGGCGGGGCGGTGGCGCCGCGGCAGCGGCCGGCCGGCGTAGAGTATCTCGCCGGCGCTGGGCGCGAGCAGTCCCACCAGCGTCTTGCCCAGCGTGGACTTGCCCGAGCCGCTCTCCCCGACCAGCCCGGTAACGGTGTCGCGCGCGATCGTGAGCGAGACGCCGTCGACCGCGCGCACGGTCTGGCCGCGCGCGGTGCGAAAATGCGTGTGCAGCGCGCGGATATCGAGCAGCGGCGTCATCGTGCGCTCCCGTC
>JAKJFB010000089.1 GCA_022705125.1 Pseudomonadota bacterium | reverse complement strand
CGAGTTGCAGGCCTCGCTGCGCACGCGCGTGGGCAATCGCGACCTGGCCGAAGTGGAGGGCATGCTCAACGTCCCGCTCGTCGAGGACAAGGTGCTGCTGCGCGGGGCCTTCACCGCCATCGAGCGCGACGGCTACATCCACAACATCCTGGATGACGAGGACCTGGGCGAGACCGATCGCCAGAGCGGGCGTATCTCGCTGGCGGTGAAGCCGAACGAGCAGCTCGAGAACATCACGATGGTGCAGTTCTCCAACACCGACAGCACCAACACCGGCGCCTCGTACACCTACAGCGTCTACCAGTGCGGCGACACCAACAATGGTGTGGCCCTCACCTGCAATGCCGGGCTGCTCTTCAGCCCGGCGCTCGACGCGGCTTTCCAGACTCCCGGTGCGTGGGCCTCGTATCTGGCCGCGCATCCCGACGCTTATCCGGCAGGTCTGCCCGCCTATGTGGACGAGCAGCGGCGGATCGGCGCCTACAGGACCCGGCATCCCGCCGGGGCGGACCACGAGAGCGATGACTGGATGGTGACCAACACCACCACCTACGAGCTGACCGGGGACATGCGCCTGAAGAACATCTTCGGCGCCTCGCGCTCGCAGGTGGATTCCGAGCAGCCGCAGCTCGGCGCGCCCTTCGTCACCATCCTCACGAAGAACCTCGTGACCGGCGAATCCGGCAACGAGCTCGACGTGGAGTCGTATTCGAACGAACTGCAACTCCAGGGCGCGGCGCTGGACGAGGCACTGAACTATATTGCCGGCCTCTACCTGCAGCGCGCGCAGACCGACACGCTGTGGCCGCAGACCTACTTCGACGTGAGCCCCGTGCTGGCGCCGAGCAGCGTCACCAGCAATTTCCGCGCGACCAACGAAACGCAGGCCGTCTACGCGCAGGGATCCTACGACCTGGGCGGCTTGACCGGGGTGGAGAACCTGCGCGTCACCGCCGGTGCGCGCTACACCTGGGAGCACGTGGACTTCGAACAACTCGGCGCTTCCACCTACACGGCGGATGCGCCGGACCAGTCCGAGACCTACAGCGATCCGAGCTGGGAGCTCGGCCTGGAATACCAGGCCACCGACAGCCTGCTGACCTACATCAAGACGCGCGGCAGCTTCCGCAGCGGGGGCTTCAACGGTGCCGCGCCGCCGATAGATGCCGATGCTACCGGTGGTGGCAACATCTTCGATTCCGAGACGACGCAGGATGTCGAGGCCGGGCTGAAATTCCGCGGCACGGTGGCCGATCGCGCGGCCATGCTGAACGTGGCGATCTACAACCAGTGGATCGACGATGTGCAGCGCGTCGAGTTCCCGGACCCGGATGGTGCCGGTCCCGTCGCGTCCATCTCGGTGACCGCCAACGTGCCCGAGGAAGAGATCAAGGGCATCGAGGTGGAGGCATCCATCATGGCGCTGTCCTGGCTGGAGCTGGGGGTGGCAGGCGCCTATACCGATGCCGAGTTCACGGATAACGAGGTCAACCTGTTCGGCAACGTATACAGCTACGGTCCGGTGGGTGACACGCCGGAACAATCCGGGGTCGCCTGGGCGCGGATCGAATTCCCGACCCGCGACGGTGTCGGGCGGATCAGCCTGAGGGGCGAGATCTACGCGCAGAGCGAACAGTTCTTCTCCAACACCTACGACTCGCTCGGGCCGGGCACCCGTCTCGATGGTTACGAGCTGGTCAGCGCGCGCCTCGACTGGAAGGAAATCGTGGGCACGAAGTTCTCGGCCGCTCTGTTCGGCAAGAACCTGAGCGACGAGGAGTATTTCGTGGGTGGCATGACCCTGGCCTCGGCCCTGGGGCATAATGCCGCCGCGGTCGGTGAGCCGAGGACCTACGGGCTCGAACTGTCGTACGACTACTGAATGCGCGCTACGGCACCTCCGGAGACGGCGGTGCAAGGAGATGAATCGTAATGGCTTCGATCAAGGTGACCTTTGTCCAGGTCGACGGTGTGGAGAAGGCGATAGCAGACGCCGTGCCCGGGGAGTCGCTGATGGAGCTCGCCAAGGCCAACGGTGTCGAGGGCATCATCGGCGATTGCGGTGGCGGCTGCGCCTGTGCGACCTGCCACGTCTACGTCGACCCGCAATGGATGGCTGTCGTTGGCGCGCCCGACGAAATCGAGGAGATGACACTGGACATGGTGTCGGATATTCACAGGAGCAACAGTCGGCTTTGCTGCCAGATCATGGTGCGCCCGGAACTGGATGGCCTCAGGGTGACCGTGGCTCCCGGCGAGTAACCATCGGTCACGGGTTCACCGTCGACGTGAAGGCTTCCACGACAGCAATGCAATCCGGACGCGGAGCACAGGGCAACGATGCGCGAAACAGAAACCCATGACGTGATCGTCGTCGGCTCGGGTGCGGCAGGTGCGATGGCGGCGCTGCGCGCGGCGGAGCTCGCCCTGTCGGTCCTCGTCGTCGAAAAGGCCCACAAGTACGGCGGCACCTCGGCGACCTCGGGCGGCGTGATGTGGATTCCGAACCACCAGCTGACCCCGAACGACGACAGCCGCGAGCAGGCGCTCGAATACCTCGGGCAACTGATCGATGTCCCGGTGCAGCGCGATCGCCTCGAGGCCTACGTGGACCAGGCGCCGCAGATGATCCGCTTCCTGAAGTCGCTGGGCATACCGCTGGTACCCTCCGCCTGGACGGATTACTTCCCCCACGTGCCGGGCGCGCGCGCCGACCGCTCGATCGTCTGCGACACCTTCGACGGCCGCGAGCTCGGCGAGAAGTTCACGCTGATGCGCGAGCAGTACACGCGCTTCAAGCTGCTGAACCGCTATTCGATGGACCTGCCGGAGTTCTTCTCGATCTCCACGCGCGGCAAGGGCTGGATCCAGGCCTTCCTGAAGATCCTCTGGCGCTACTGGTCGGATCTCGGCACGCGCGCGCTCACGAAGCGCGACCGTCGCTTCACCAACGGCACCGCGCTGATGGGGCCGCTCTACAAGCGCATCTTCGCGCACGGCGTCGAGGTGCGGCTCGAGACGCGGCTCGACGAGCTGGTTCTCGAGCAGGGCGAGGTCGCCGGCGTCACGGTCAGCAATTTCGGGCGCCGCTACACGATCCGCGCGCGCCACGGCGTGGTGCTCTGCGCCGGCGGCTTCGAGTGGAACCAGGAACTGCGCGATCGCTTCCTGCCGGTGCCGGGGCTCACGCGCCACAGCAGCTCGCCCGAGGACGCCAACCGCGGCGAGGCGCTGATCGCCGGCATGAAGATCGGCGCGGCCACCGAGCACACCGATGACGCGTGGTGGATCCCGACCATGCACATGCCGATGCCGCGCGCCTCGAACTTCGAGGAGATCCACCAGGCCGCCTTCGACGTGGGGCGTCCGCACAGCGTGTGCGTGAACCGCAACGGCGATCGTTTCGTGGATGAAGCCTGCGGCTACGACGAATTCGGCGAGGCGATGGTGGCGGACCAGCTGAAGACCGGCGCCAACACGCCGTGCTGGCTGGTGTTCGACGCGACCTTCCGCAAGAACTACACCGCCGGCGGCTTCATGCCGACGCTGATCATGCCCGACCTGATCATCCCGCCGGACTGGTGGGACCATTACATTTTCCGCGCGCCCACGATCGAGGGGCTCGCCGCGAAGATCCACGTGCCGGTCGATGCGCTGCGCCGCACCATCGGCAACATGAACGTCTACGCGCAGACCGGCGTCGATCCGCAGTTCGGCCGCGGCGGCAACGACTACGACCGCATGTTCGGCGACCCCGCGGTCTCGCCCAACCCCTGTCTCGGCGCCATCGACACGCCGCCGTACTACGCGGTGCCGATCAACCTCGGCGACCTGGGCACGAAGGGTGGCCTGAAGGCCGACGCGCGCGCGCGGGTCATCGACTCGAGCGGGCAGCCGATCCCGAAGCTCTACGTCGCGGGCAACAATTCGGGCAGCCCGTTCGGCAACCGCTATCCGGGCGCCGGGGGGACCATAGGACCGGCCATGACTTTCGCCTTCGTGGCGATCAACGACATCGCCGAGCGCAGCCGCGCACGGACCGCATCGGCGTGAACTGAAGGGTGGACCCATTGAGCAACACGGCACCGGGCGACGTCACGCTGCGCCGCTACAACACCATCGCGTTGACGCGCAGGGATCGCCTGCTGACGATCACGCTGAACCGGCCCGAGAGCCGCAACGCGATCAACCTGGAACTGCACGAGGAACTGGCGGAGGTGTTCGTCCTCGCCGCGGCCGACCCGCATTCCGACGTCATCGTGCTGACCGGCGCCGGCTCGGCGTTCTCCGCCGGCGGCGACCTGGAGCACATCGCCCGCAACGCGGCCAACCCGGAGCTCTTCGACGAGGAGGTTCGCCTCGCCAAGCGCATCGTGTTCGCGATGCTGGATCTCGACAAGCCGCTGGTCTGCCGCATGAACGGTCACGCGGTGGGACTGGGCGCGACGCTTGCGCTGTTCTGCGACGTGATCTTCGCGGCGGACAACGCGAAGATCGGCGACCCCCACGTCGCGCTGGCGCTGGTGGCCGGCGACGGTGGCGCGGCGATCTGGCCGCTGCGCATCGGCTTGGGTCGCGCCAAGGAATTCCTGCTGACCGGCGAGCTGCTCAGCGCCGCGAAGGCCGAGCAGATCGGCCTGGTCAATCACTGCGTTCCCGCGCAGGAGCTCGACGCCGCGGTCGATGCCTTCTGTCAGCGCCTGCTGAACGGCGCGACCAACGCCATCCGCTGGACCAAGGTGCTCACCAACCTCGAGCTCAAGCGCGTCGCGACCGCCGTCATGGATGCGGGGATCGCCTACGAAGCGCTTGCTGTGCGCTCCGCGGACCACCGCGAAGGGGTCCAGGCACTGCTGGAGAAGCGCAAGCCGGTGTTCGGCCCTCGCGCCGACAAGCACGAAGGCGAATCGCGCTAACGGTGGAGCCAGGGGCGATTTTCGCCGCCTCGCGGACCCGACGGCTCAGTCCCGAACAGCGCCACGCTTGCGATAGCGCGAGGGCGCCTCGCCGCGGTGGCGGCTGAAGAAATCGCGGAAGCGGCGCACGCTGCGAAAACCCGTGGCTTCGGCGATGCCGTTCACGGGCATCTGCGTGTGCCGCAGCAATTGCGTGGCCTTGTCGAGGCGGACCTGGTCCTTCACCGCCTGGTACGACATTCCCTGTGCGCCGAGCCGGCGCGCCAGCGTGCGCGATGTCATGCCCAGTCGCGCTGCCAGGTCGCGCATGGTGAGCGTGTCGCCCTGCTGCAGTAGCAGCGATTTCACCTGCTCCACGATCCCGGCCCGCGGGTCCATTTCCTCGCACAGGCGCTGGTACAGGCTGAAGTTGAGCGGATGGGCCGTGCGACGCGAGACGGGCAAAGCGCGGAAATTGCCCACGAACTCGTTGTGCAGGGCGTCGAAGCGCACCGGACACCCGAAGAGCGCTGCATAGCGCCTCTGGTGCGGTGGCGGCGCGTACGCCAGGCGGACTTCGTGGGGAACGAAGGCGGCCTGGTAGTTGTGGTTGATCACGGTCAGCAGGGTGCTGAAGCCTTCCTCCACGAAGAACGGCGTCAACTCGCCGAGATCCTCCGGCGCCTGCAGGCGGTAGACCTGCAGCGGCCCTTCCTTGCGCCAGTGCGGGGACATTACCTGCCCGCTCAGCCGGTGGTAGCGCTCGTTGAGTTGCGCCTTCTCCCAGAAATTGCCACTGGCCACGGCCGCGACCGACACCAGTCCGCCGTCGTTGGTCTGTGTCTTGGTGCCCAGGTAAAGGCCGAGATCCGGCCGCTCGCAGAGCCGTAACGCGTTGTCGGCGAGGCGCATGGTCTGCTTCAAGGTGACGCGCGTGGCTGCATCGTGCAGCCTGGCATGCTCGATCCCGGTGCCATGCAGCAGGCGCCCGGCAGGGATGCCCAGGATCTCGCATTCACGCACCAGCTTGATGAAAAAGTGCGCCGTATAAAGCCCGAGAGGCTTCTCCGGCACGGGCTTGTGCGCCGCCATGCGTCACCTGCAACCAAGGTATCCACGATCGATGTGCCACCTTGTCACATTTTGTACCCATGCTGTCAATGGCGGGTCCTGCACCGCGATGCCCGGGCGGCCCGACAATGGGGGCACGCGCCGTCGACGATTCACCGCAGGCCGGCCAGCCCCGGAGGAAGACGCAACATGGATGACAACGAGGCCATACGGCAACTCGCCAGCGGGGCCGCCTGGGCGCGCTTCTGCGATGAACTGAAGGCCACCGGCCAGGACCTGGTGGCACCGGGACGGCCATCCACGCCGCTCGATCTGGCCGAGGGACACCGCTTTCTCACCCAGATGCTGCGCTCGGCACTGGAACTGATCATGGAGGGCGGCGACGCCGCCTACCCCTGGCTGTCGAAGAGCCTGCACGAGACCATCAAGCTCGGGTGGGACAACCCCGACAACATCCACCATAACGCCTATATCAGCGAACGCTACGAGTACCGGCTCTCGGGTGTGCTGGGCGAGGCCCACTACGTCTCGTTCGCGGTCTACGGCGGCTCCTACGGCAAGAGCGAGAGCGGCCGACGCACCGTGGCATACGTGGAGGCCAGCGAACTCGCCGTGGCGCCCGACGGCCGCTTCGAGGTGGTGCTGAGCGCGCGCCAGCACCCGGGCAACTGGATCCGGCTCGAGGAAGGCTCCACCTCGCTGATGATTCGGGAGACGTTCTGGGACCGTCGCGTGGAGCAGCCGGGACGGTTTCGCCTGGAGCGGCTCGACGCCGCGCCGCCGCCCACGCTGACGCCGGCCTTCGTGGCCTCGGCGCTGACGCGCGCCGCGCGTTACATCAAGGGCTCGAACCAGCTGTTCTTCCGGTTTTCCGACGAGTTCCGCCGCCAGAACACCAACAGCTTCGCGCTGTCGGAGCGCGAACGCATGATGGCCAACCAGGGCATCCCCGACAACGTGATGGCCTCGGGCTGGTTCAAGCTCGCCGAGGACGAAGTGGGGGTCATCGACTTCACGCCGCCCGCGGGCCATTACTGGATGTTCGTGCTGAGCGATTACTGGGGCGGTTCCTTCGATTACCGTTACCGCCCGATCCACACCAACAAGCGGCGCGCACGACGTCGCGCCGACGGCTCGGTGCGCCTGCTCCTCGCGCCGCGCGACCCGGGCGTTGCCGATGCCAACTGGATGGACACCGCCGGGCATCCGGAGGGCGTGATGCAGTTCCGCTGGGTCAAGTGCGAAACGCCACTGGCGCCGCCGATGCGCATCGTCAAGTTCGCCGAACTCGGCGCCCTGGCCTGAGACGTCCGCCATGCTGTTGCGCGATCCGCTGCAAGCCGCCGAGTCGGTGGGTCTCTACGAAGCCATCCGCAGTTGTCGCGCCGTGCGGCGCTTGCGTCCCGACCCGATACCGGACGCGGTGCTCGCGCGCGTGCTGCAGGCTGCCGTGTGCGGACCGAGCGGCGGCAATGCGCAGCCCTGGCGCGTGGTGGTGGTGCGCGACAGCGCGGCGAAGGATCGGCTGGCAGAGCTGTACCGCGCCAACTGGCAGAGCTATGGCGACGAGGCGGCGGCACGCATGCAGCGCCTGCCCGAGGAGAAGCGCGCGCGCGGCCTGCGGATCCTCGAGGCCAGCGCGCATCTTGCCGGGCACCTGGCCGAAACACCGGTGATCCTGCTGTTCTTCCACAACGTGCAGCTCATGGTCGATCCCGGCGAATTCGATACCTACCCGCGCGCGCTGATCGGCGCCTCGCTGTATCCGGCGATCCAGAACCTGCTGCTCGCCTGTCGCGCGGAAGGTCTGGGGGGCGTTCTCACCACGATGCTGTGGCGCCAGTCGGCCGAGATCGCGGCGCTGGTGGACGCGCCTGAGCCGTGGACGTTCCATGCGCTGGTGCCGATCGGCTACCCGCTCGGCAAGGGGCACGGTCCGCTGAATCGCAAGCCGCTCGCATCAATGGCATTCAGCGAAACCTGGGGGAACGGTCATGCCTGATTCGTGCAGGGGCAAGGTCGCGCTGGTGACCGGCGCCAGCCGCGGCATCGGGGCGGCGATCGCGGAGCGCTTCGCGGCCGAGGGCGCGTACGTCATCATCACGGCGCGCAGCCTGGACAGCGGGCCCGGGCACCTCGACGGCACGCTGAACGAGGTGCTCGCCGCCATCCGCGCCAGTGGTGGCGACGGCATCGCGATACAGGCGGATCTGACATCGGCCGAATCCCGTGCCGCCATGGTGGAGCGCATCGGGCGTGACGTCGGCGCGGTCGACATCCTGGTCAACAACGCTGCCGCCGCCTTCTACATGCCGTTCACGGCGTTCTCGGCGAGCCGCCTTCGCGTCGCCAGCGCGATCAACTTCGAGGCCCCGTGGGATCTCTGCCAGCGCCTGGTGCCTGGGATGCGGGCACGGGGACGCGGCTGGATCCTGAACCTCACGTCCTACGCCGGCGACATGCCGCGGGGGACGCCGCCCTTCGATGCCTTCCACCAGTCGGGCGGGGCGCTGCTCTACGGCGCCACCAAGGCCGCGCTGAACCGCTTCACCGCGGGGCTCGCGGCGGAACTGTACGCCGACAACATCGTGGTCAACGCGCTGGCGCCGCTGCAGATGGTGATCACGCCGGGCGTCAAGGCCATGGGCATCGACAAGAGCTCGCCGGGCGTCGTGGTCGAGCCGGTCGAAGCCATGGCCGAGGCGGCACTGGCACTGTGCACCTCCGGCGTCGATGGCCTGAACGGTCGCATTGCCAGGAGCCTGCTGCTGTTGCAGGAACTGAAACGTCCGGCGCCGGCTGTCTGAAATGGCATTGCCGATCTTGATGGTACACGCAACAAGGAGATCCTCATGAAGCACTTCGTTTTCAGCGCCGACGGTCACGTGATGGAACCGGCCGAGCTCTTCACCGGCGGCCTGCCCGCATCCTTGAGCGGGCATGGCATCCATACCAAAACCGATGGCGACTACATCTTCACGTTTGCGGGCGAAAAGCTGCTGCATCGCCTGAAGCGCAACCCGCGTCCCGCGCCGGGCACCGAGGTGTTCGGTCGCCCAAACCAGTTGGGGGCACGCGACATCGCCGCGCGGCTCGGCGACATGGAGCTAGAGGGTATCGATGCCGAGATCGTGTTTCCGACGACCGGCATGCAGATCTACATGATCGAGAATCGCGATGCGGAAGTTGCCAGCTCCGTGCTGTACAACGACTGGATCGATCGCTTTCTCGGCGGGCACCTGGACAAATTCGTGCGCTGCGGCGTGCTT
>JAKJFB010000899.1:310-542 GCA_022705125.1 Pseudomonadota bacterium | reverse complement strand
CACCGAGGATCTGCTGCCGGTGATCAGCTTCAACGCCAAGGCCAGCGCCGACGAGGCGAAGAAGCACGAGAACTTCGTCCAGCGCATGGTCGACAAGGGCTACACCGAGAAGCAGGTGCGCCTGCTCTGCGAGTGGTACCTGCGGGTGCGCAAGGCGTCCTGATTCGCGAGCCACGGTCCGGCCCGGCCCGCGCCATCGCTGCGCGGAGCCCGGCCGGACGCGGACACCGGG
>JAKJFB010000899.1:0-264 GCA_022705125.1 Pseudomonadota bacterium | reverse complement strand
CAAGGCGGTATCCGAGGCGATCCACGGCCGCTCCATCCGCGACCTGGAGAACGGCGAGCAGATCTCCATTCCCGCGCGCGATCTCTCCGAGCCCTCTCTGCACCACGGCAAGGGCGGCATCTGGGAGCAGGTCTTCCCCGGCAACGACCAGTTCAGCACCGGCGACCGCATCAAGCGCCCACTCGGTGGCGATGGGCAGGGTAGCGGCAAGGGCAAGGCGAGCAACGAGGGCGAGCACGAGGACGACTTCGTGTTCCAGCTCTC
>JAKJFB010000898.1 GCA_022705125.1 Pseudomonadota bacterium | reverse complement strand
GGGGCATATAATGAAGTGGCCCTCAAAATGGAGCGACGGTTTCCCGGGCTGGCACCTCGAGTGCTCGGTGATGAGTACGAAATATTTAGGAGAGACCTTCGATATCCACGGCGGCGGGATGGATCTCATCTTCCCGCACCATGAGTGCGAGATTGCCCAGAGCACCGCTGCCTGTGGAAAACAGCCGGTGCGGTACTGGGTGCATAACAACATGGTGACAATCAACGGTCAGAAGAGCTGCTGACAAGGGCATACTCGCCCATGACCATCCGCTTCTTCATGCTTCAGGCTCAATACCGCAGTACGCTCGACTTCAGCAATGAGGCGCTGCTGGCTGCCTCGCTGGGGCTCCAGAAACTGATGAATGCGGAGAAAACGTTGTCCGGGCTCGTGCCTGGCGGGGAGTCTTCTGTTGATATAAGCGGCATCGCCGCGAAGTGTTATGAGGCCATGAGCGATGACCTCAACACACCGGTGGCAATAGCACACCTCTTCGACGCAGTCAGGATCATCAACCTTGTCAACGACGGGAAGGAGAAGCT
>JAKJFB010000897.1 GCA_022705125.1 Pseudomonadota bacterium | reverse complement strand
GCGGTCGACATGAACGACCTGGATTATTTGAAGGCCAGTCATTCGCGTTTATCAATCGGCAGCGAACTCTCGCGCCGCGAGATGCTGCAATTGGCGCTGATGTCATCCGAGAACCGCGCGGCTAGCTCACTTGGTAGGCATTACCCAGGCGGGCTGACGGCCGCCGTGAAGGCGATGAACGCGAAAGCGATTTCGCTCGGAATGACCAACACGCGCTACGTCGACACCTCCGGTTTGTCGCCCGAAAACGTCTCCACGGCGCGCGATCTTGCCGTGCTCGTACAGGCCGCGCAGCGCTACCCGCTCATTCGTGAATACAGCACGCAATCAGAGCAATACGTGCAGATTCCGGCCACCGGACAGACGTTGCATTACAACAATTCCAACGCGTTGGTGAAGTCCGGCGGCTGGGATATTTCGCTGCAGAAAACGGGCTTCATCCGCGAGGCCGGTCGTTGCGTGGTGATGCTCGCGCAAATCGCGCAACGCCCCGTCGTGATGATTCTGCTTGATTCCGTCGGCAAGTTCTCTCGCCTCGGCGAC
>JAKJFB010000896.1 GCA_022705125.1 Pseudomonadota bacterium | reverse complement strand
CGAGTCCGACGATCGTCTCGACGAGCAGCGCGTGCTTCTGCGCCGATTCGCGCGCCGTGCGCGTCACCACCTCGTTGAGTGGCACCTGAAGGAACCAGCCGACGCCGATAATCACCGGCACGGCGATCAGCGGCACCAGCGCCACCGGTCCGCCGATCACCGCGACGACGCCGATGAACAGCAGCACGAACGGAAGGTCGATCAGGGTCACGAGCGTCGCCGAGGTGAAGAACTCGCGCAGACTCTCGAATTCGCGCAATTGCTGCGCGAAGGCGCCGGCCGATTGCGGGCGCTGGTCGAGGCGGATTCCCAGCACCGGCCGTATCGACGAAGTACGACCGCAGCATGCGCAACAGGAACTCGAACGCGAAGATGATGCCCACGCCGAGCACCAGCACCCAGAGCGTTTCCTGGCCCTTGGTCGGTACCACGCGGTCGTAGACGTTCATCGTGAACAGCGGCAGCGCGATCGCGAACAGGTTCACGAAGATCGCGGCCAGGCCCACCTGCGTGTAGATGCGCCAGAATCGGCCGAGCGTGCCCC
>JAKJFB010000895.1 GCA_022705125.1 Pseudomonadota bacterium | reverse complement strand
CGTCGGTGAGGGTCACCGGGCCACCGGCCGCGATCTGCTCGCGGAACAGCGGCACCACCGAGCCGTTCGAGCCCACCACGTTGCCGAAGCGCACGGCCATAAACCGGGTGGCGCCGCCCTGCAGGCACTGCATGATCAGCTCCGTCACGCGTTTGCTGGCGCCCATGACGTTGGTCGGGCGGACGGCCTTATCGGTGGATACCAGGACAAACCGCTCCACCGCGTGCCTGACGGCCATCTCCATGATTACGCGGCTCCCGACAATATTGTTGTCCACGGCCTGCCAGGGATTGGTTTCCATCATGGGCACGTGCTTGTAGGCAGCCGCGTGGAAAACGACTTCCGGCCGGTATTTTTCAAAAATCGCATTCATGAGAAGTTCGTCCTGCACCTGTCCCAGGATGGCCTCGCAGTCGCGAAAGCCCTTCTCGTTGATCATTTCCATCTGGATCATGAAGAGATTGGATTCGCTCGAATCAAGCAGGATCAGACGGCGGGGCTTATATTTGATCACCTGACGGCAAAGCTCGGATCCAATGGAACC
>JAKJFB010000894.1 GCA_022705125.1 Pseudomonadota bacterium | reverse complement strand
CATGGTCGAGCTGGTCGAGCCTCAACGCAGCTCCGGCAATGGCGGCAGGAGTGACCGCTGCGCTTCACCGGCCGCAAGGTCGTTCGCACCGAAGCGAGGGAGGATGTCTTCCTCGAGAATGCGCAGCGGCGGAGCGTAGACGGCCTCCCACCGCGCCGGGTGCAGCACCACAGCGGCCGCGCGCAAGTGATCGCGTGCCTGGAGCAGTCGGGCAATGGTGGCAGGGTCGCAGGGGATGATCGCGTTGGGGCAGGTGAAGCAGCCCATGAAGTGCGTGCAGAGCTCGCCGCTCCTCGATCCGGGCGCGGTGCCTGAGAGCGGATCCTTGCAGTCGAAGCCGAACATCGTGACCGCCGGCCCGCGCGGGGATGACGGCTTGGACGATACCGTCGGCAGGCTTGGAGGCAACGGCGTCTCGACGTGCCGCAGGAAGGCGCCCTGAAGATCCGCGATGCGCGAGCGATTGCGGGCGTGCACCAAGGGAGTCTGTACGTAGTGGACGGTCGTGGCGACGTTCACGTGGTTGGCGACGGCCTTGGTGCGCAA
>JAKJFB010000893.1 GCA_022705125.1 Pseudomonadota bacterium | reverse complement strand
CGGGCCGGCCTCGACCGTGGCGTCGGCCGGCTCGTCGGCCTCCGCCAGCCGGCGCAGCACGGCGCGCACTCGGGCGAGCAGCTCACGCGCGGAGTAGGGCTTGGTGACGTAGTCGTCGGCCCCCATCTCGAGCCCGACGACCTTGTCGATCTCGGAGTCTTTGGCGGTGAGCATGATGATCGGGACGCTGGACTTGGCTCGCAGCGCACGGCATACCTCCACGCCGGACAGGCCCGGGAGCATGAGGTCCAGCAGCACGAGGTCGGCGCCGTTGGCGTCGAACTCGGCGAGGGCGTCGGGGCCGGTCGCGGCGACCGCGACCGCGAAGCCCTCCTTCTCCAACAGGTAGGACAACGGGTCGGAGAAGGACTCCTCGTCTTCCACGATGAGGATTCGGCTCATGCGGGTCGCACCTCTCTGGTGACGTCGCTGCTCTGTGGACCCGTCGAGGCCAACGCCCCGTCGAGGTGGTGATCGGGTGAAGCTGGGTCGGCGGTGCTGGCGGCGGGGCCACCCTCGCCCCCGCGCACATCGCCTGGGGCGAGC
>JAKJFB010000892.1:300-547 GCA_022705125.1 Pseudomonadota bacterium | reverse complement strand
TCAACATCATGAAGCAGTCCATGTTCATCCAGGACATGAGCGAGGCGAGTGAGACGATGACGCGGCTGCTGGGCGCCATTGCTCTGGTCTCACTGCTCGTGGGTGGCGTGGGCATCATGAACATCATGCTGGTGTCGGTGACCGAGCGGACCCGCGAGATCGGGGTGCGCAAGGCCGTGGGCGCCCGCAAGAAGGACATCCTGGCCCAGTTCCTCATCGAGTCCGTCGTGCTCAGCGTCATCGGCGG
>JAKJFB010000892.1:0-271 GCA_022705125.1 Pseudomonadota bacterium | reverse complement strand
CGACGATCATCTCGGCGCTCTCGATCATCGAGGCCTTCGCCTTCGCCGGCGTCGTAGGCATCTTCTTCGGCCTCTGGCCCGCGAAGAAGGCGGCGGACATGGACCCCATCGTCGCGCTGAGGTACGAATAGGAGCGAAGACGGAAGAACGAAGAGGGGAGAGACGACAACGGAGGGGGCGTCGCCATAGCTCCGGGCTGCATCCGCGGCGGTCAACCCCTTGCAGACTGTCGCCATTGCCGTTATTCTGAATTCAGTCTCCATATTCTGCC
>JAKJFB010000891.1 GCA_022705125.1 Pseudomonadota bacterium | reverse complement strand
GGCAAAGAACAGCGCCCCACGGCGCCACACAGGTCCGCTCATCTTTTCCTCCCGCGCGAACATCTTTATTCTTCCGTAAGAGGGTAGTTCTTGGGCTGTACGGTCAAGACCTGACCGCGCGTCAAAGGGGCAAGGATATTTCGCCGCTTGCGGTTGCAGGCCGGCAAATGGTTGATCGCAAAAAGGAACCGCCCGGCGCAAGGGCCGGGCGGCGTGGCATTTCCGCAACGGTGGCGGGCGTCAGCCCTTCTTCACCGCGTCGAGCGAGGCCTGCAGGATCGAGGTCGCCTCGGCCTTGTCGCCCCAGCCGATGACCTTGATGCGGTCGCGGGTCTTCTGGGCGATGTCTTCGAGATCCTGGATCCCGGCCTGGAACGGGTCGACCTTCTCGACCGGGACGGCGATCAGCTTGTCGTCCATGCCGCCGTCGTCTTCCATCTTCAGCACGCCGACCGGCCGGCAGCGGATGACGACGCCGGGCTGCAGCGGGAAGTCGCAGAGCACGAGCACGTCGGTCGGGTCGCCGTCGGCATGCAGCGTGTTCGGCACGAAGC
>JAKJFB010000890.1 GCA_022705125.1 Pseudomonadota bacterium | reverse complement strand
CGTGGTGCTGCTCGGCGGCGGCATCCTGATCGGCTGGATCGCCGGGCCGCAGGGCCTGGAGCCGCTGTCGCCGCTCTTCGTCGATCTGTTCAAGGGCGCGCTGTGCCTGTTCCTGCTCGAGATGGGGCTGATCGCCGCCGACCGCCTGCCCGACCTGAAGAAGGCGGGGCTGTTCCTCGTCGGCTGCGCGCTCGCCCTGCCGCCGCTGCTGGCGCTGGCCGGCTGGGGCGTGGCGCAGGCGATGGGCCTGGGCGTGGGCGGCACGGTGCTGATGATGACGCTGGCGGGCAGCGCCTCCTACATCGCCGCGCCGACCGCGATGCGGATCGCGGTGCCCGAGGCCAACCCGGCGCTGGGGGTGGCGGCGGCGTTGGCGGTGACCTTCCCGTTCAACCTGCTGCTCGGGATCCCGCTGTACCTGTGGTGGGCGCAGGCGATGGCCGGGGCCTGAAGAGGGCGCCGGGGTGGGGAGGCGGCGGCAAGGCGGCCTCCGTCACGGACACGGACTCCGCTTCGCTGCGGGAGGCCGTACGGCCTTCCGCCTCGGGGTCCGC
>JAKJFB010000088.1 GCA_022705125.1 Pseudomonadota bacterium | reverse complement strand
AGCCCGGGCTGACCGGTCGGCGCAGCGAAGATTTCATCCAGGATGTTTTCCAGCGCGTCCGGGCCGATGCCGCCATCGGCCAGCCCGGGCGCCCCGATTACACCAACTGGCGGCGATTCGAGGCAGGGCGCCGTCGTGGACTGGGGTGCAGCGGCCGGCACGGAGCCAGTGTTCGTTCTCGCGACGCGCGTCAGGACATAGGATCCGGTGCCGTGGTCGTAGGTGTACGCGTTCTGCAACCGCTTGCTGCTCGCGATTTTGCTGCTTTTGCTTTTGGCTTTGCTGCTCTTTGCCGAAGGCGCGGGGCTGCTTGCGGCGGTCGGCGCGCAGTTGACGGGGAGCGATGCGACCACCTGCGGCGCCGCCTTCGACCGCTTCGAATTGCTTCGCTGCGCGGTGCTGGACTTGTAGAGGACGCCGTCCTTGTAGAAGTTGTGGCCGGAGATGAGCGAGGCGCTGCTTGGCGCCGAAATCACGGCCATCGCCGCAGCAAGCACGGTAGGGATCAGCAGTTTGGATCGGTGCATGGCTGTTTTCCGTCGCAAATGTTTGCAGGTGTGCTTTGGGTTCATCGTGCTGATTGAACCGGTTGGCGAAATTAAAGCAAAAAAAGCGCCATAAGAATAAAAACGTTTTAAATCAATATATTGAATTATTACAGCTAAGCGAAAATCCCCAAATGTGTAAATTTGGCTGACAGCCTGGTATGCAGGCGGGCGTATATGCGGCAATGCGTCGCTACCGCGACGCGTCAGCGCTGGGCGTGGCGCGCGATCGCGGAGGAACTTTCGCGTTGGTCGTTTGGCAGGGAGAGCTGCTGCGCAGCACCCGGACCCGCCAGGTCAGCGGGTACTATCGACAGGAGGCTTGCAGGATATGGTGCCCAGAGCCGGAATCGAACCAGCGACACGTGGATTTTCAATCCACTGCTCTACCAACTGAGCTATCTGGGCTGCAGAAGAGGCGCGTATTTAACTGACTGCTGCCGGGAGAGTCAAGGACGGCGAGCGGTAGATTGCGGCAGGTCGTTCGACTGAAGTCGAACCTGCGGCGACAAGCCGTGCGCTGCCGAAGGCGTCTAGGTCTTGGGCGGCACGTAGCCGTCGGCCTTGGTGAGTTCCTGGTTCGAGAAGAATTTCTCCATCTCTTCCTCCAGGAACACCTTGGTGCCGCGGTCCATCATGCTCAGGCGTCGCTCGTTGATCAGCATGGTCTGGTGCGCCAGCCATTCCTGCCAGGCCTGTTTCGAGACACTGTCGAAGATCATCTGCCCGCGCGCGCCGGGGAAGGGCGGCTGTGGCAGGCCCTCCATCTCGCGCTGGTACTTGCGGCACATCACGGTTCGCGTCATTGCTGGCTCATCTCCAGTTCGGTTCCCTCGTTCGCCAGCGCGTCCAGCAGTCGCTTGACCGGGGCGGCGAAGCCGAGCGGTTTGTCGCCGGGCTTGTACCAGATCAGGCGCTGGTCTTCCATCACCTGCGCGCGCACCGCGCCCACGGCCAGGAACATCGGGGTGGCGTCCAGGTGGAAGTGGCTGAAGGTGTGGCGAAACGGCTTGCCGCGACGCAGGCCCGCGGGCGGGGCGCCGACGAGCCGGTCGCAGGCGAGCACGGCGTCCTCGCGCTCGGGGATTTCGGGAAAGCTCCACAGTCCGCCCCAGATGCCGGTGCCCGGGCGTTTTTCCAGCAGCACCGCCCCGTCGGGGTTGCGGATCACCAGCAGCTGGCAGCGCCGTTCGGGAACCGGTTTCGCTTTTTTCTTCGCCGGGAAGCGCGTCGGGTTGCCCTCGGCGCGCGCGCGGCAGTCGGCGGCGAAGGGGCACAGCGCGCAGGCCGGACGGGTGCGGGTGCACAGCGTGGCGCCGAGATCCATGATCGCCTGGGTGTAGGCGCCGCTGCGTTGCGCCGGCGTGAGCGCATCGGCGATGGCCCACAGTTGCTTCAGCGTGGCGGCCTTCGTGGTGTCGCCGTCGATTGCGAAGAAGCGCGTGAGCACGCGCTTGACGTTGCCGTCGAGAATCGGCGCACGCTCGTTGCAGGCGATCGCGAGGATCGCGCCGGCGGTGGAGCGGCCGATGCCCGGCAGCGCCGCCAGTTCCTCGAACCGGCGCGGAAGCTCGCCGCCGTGCGCGTCGCGCATCAGCTTTGCGCTCTTGTGCAGGTTGCGCGCGCGGGCGTAGTAGCCGAGCCCCGTCCAGTGGTGCAGCACCTCGTCCTCGGGCGCATCGGCCAGCGCGCGCACGTCGGGAAAGCGCGCCGTGAAGCGCTGGAAGTACGGGATGACGGTGCTGACCTGCGTCTGCTGCAGCATGATCTCCGACACCCACACGCGATAGGGGTCGATGTGCTGCTGCCACGGCAGGTCGTGGCGGCCGTGCGTGTCATGCCAGGCCAGCAGTCGCGCGGCGAAGTGCGCGGGCGTTTGCGCCTCGGGTGCGGTCTCAGTCACGGTTGAGGAAGTCGCCGAGTTTCTTCATGAGCTTGTCCTGCACCTTCTCGGTGGCGAGTTGCGTGGCAAGCTTCGCCACATCGTCCTTGTCGATGCTGCACCACTTCTTCGGCGGCTCGTCGAAGCGACCCTTGCAGCTCACGGGCCATTCGATCGCGAGCATCTTGCGGCTCATGCGGCAGGCGTGGTCGAGTTTGCCGAGGTCGTCGGTGACGCGCGTGTTCAGCTGGATGTCGAGCTTGCGCCGCGGCAGGTCGATCCGGCCTTCGCCGCGCATCTCCATGTCCGGCACCGCGGCGTTCAGTTGGCGGATGTGGCCGACGCCCTGGCTGAAGTCGAGCGCGGCCCGCATGCTGCGCAAATGCGTGTCGGGCGCGAAGTGCGCCGTGAGTGCCTCCTGGTTGAGCTGCGCGGCGGCCCTGCAGATCACTTGCTCGACGCTCAGGTCCTTCAATACCGGTTCGTCGATGCCGAGTTGCACCGGGCCGCTCAGGGTGTGCTTCCACGTGGCCGGGTCGGCGCCGGTCGCGGCCAGGGTGAGCGAGCCGTTCGCGCGGCCCGCGAATTGCTGCTTCTGCTGCGTGCTGGCGAGCAGCGCTTCGAGGTCCACGCCCGCGACCTGCGCGCTGACGTTCATCGAGCCGGTATCCGTCGTGGCGGCGAGCGCGCCGGTGGCGTTCAGCGTGCCGCCGTAGAGTTTCGCCTTGAGCTCCTGCAGCTGCGCGCTGCCCCTGCGCATCTGCAGCCGGGCATCGATATCGCTCAGCTCCAGCTTGCCGCGCTTCAGGCGGCCGAGCTTCGCGTTGATGTTGCCATCGACGGTGAGCAACGCGGCCAGTCCTTGCCCCCCGGTGGAGGCGCTGGCGGCGGGAGGCGCCGACGGCGTCGCGGCCGGCGGCACTTGCGGCGGCGGCAGGAAATAGTCGAGGTCGAGCTCGGGGCTGCTGATGGTCGCCTCGATGCGCGTGGCCCCGCCGAGACCGAGCTTTGCGCTGCCCGCACCGCTGAAGCTGCCGGCGCGTAGTTTCAGTTCGTCCAGTGAGAGCGTGTCGCCCGCCCAGGCGAAGCGCGAGCCGAGCGTGATGTCCGCGAGCGGCGCGGCGTTGACGGCGGGCGGCAGCGCCGTGCCCAGGGTCTGCAGCAGCGCCGGCAGGTCGAGCTTCTTCAGGTCCAGCGTGCCGCTGGCGGTCGCGGCGCCGGGCTGGCTCCAGTCGGCGTTCACCGCGGCGTCGAGCTCCATACCGCTCGCGGCCAGCTTCAGCGCCGGCACGGCCAGCGTGCGCGCGTTCGCGTCGATCGCGGCGGCCGGCAGTTCAAGTGCGATCTTCAGTTCGCGTCGCTCCGCGCCCAGCGTCAGCGTCGCGCCGCCCTCGAGGCGGAACGGGCGGCCGTCCATGTTGATGTCCTCGCCGTCGAGCGCGAGGCCGGCGAGCTCGTAGCGCGCCCCCGCCTCGCGGTCCGTGTAGACGAGGGTGCTGTCGCGAACCCGGATGCGCGCGATGTTCAGCAGCATCGGCGCGGTGGCGCCCCCGGCGGCTACATCGGCGGGCGGCGGCGCCTGCTCCTGATGCCCGGTGCCCGCAAGCGCGGCCCAGTTGCAGGTGGCGTTGGCATCGCAGGCGGCGTTCAGCGTCAGCCCGTCGAGCACCAGCTCGCTCACCTGCAGTTCGTTGCGCAGCAGCGGCAGCAACGCCACGCCGAGGCGTAGAAGCCTGGCGGTGGCGACGTCCTCGCCGGCGCCGGCCGGCGTGCGCAGGCGCACGCCGTCGGCCGCGAGCGCCAGCGTGGGCCACAGCGACAGCTTCACGCCGCCGTCGATGGCGAGCGTGGCATCGACATTGCCGTTGACCAGCTCGACGAGCGTGGCCTCGAGCCGTTCCTCGTCGACCAGCACGCGCAGCGCCACGGTCGCGCCGCCGACGAGAAGCAGCAGCGCGACGACGGCGGTGAGGATCCATTTCAGCAGGGGATTCATGCGCTTCTCGCCCGTAGGTCGGGCTTCAGCCCGACATCAGCCCGATTGTAGCGGAATCGTGCCGCTGAAAAGCCGGGCCCGGTTCTCTATAATCGCGGTCTTGATTTGGCGGCCCCGGGCCGAAGGTTCGACCATGACAGAGCGTACGGCAGAAATCAGCCGCAACACCCTCGAGACGAAGATCAGCGTGCGGCTGAACCTGGACGGTTCGGGCAAGGCCGAGCTGGACACCGGTATTCCGTTCCTCGACCACATGCTGGACCAGGTGGCGCGGCACGGCCTCGTGGACCTGCGCGTGCAGGCCGAGGGCGACTTGCACATCGACGACCACCACACGGTCGAGGACATCGGCATCACCATCGGCCAGGCCTTCGCGAAGGCGATCGGCAGCAAGGCCGGCGTGGTGCGCTACGGCCACAGCTACGTGCCGCTGGACGAAGCGCTGTCGCGCGTGGTGATCGATCTCTCGGGGCGCCCGGGGCTGGAGTTCCACGTGCCGTTCACGCGCGCGCAGGTCGGCGGCTTCGATGTCGACCTGTTCCGCGAGTTCTTCCAGGGCTTCGTGAACCATGCCGGCGTGACGCTGCACATCGACAACCTGCGCGGCGTGAACTCGCACCACCAGGCCGAGACGGTGTTCAAGGCCTTCGGTCGCGCGCTGCGCATGGCCGTGACGCCGGATGCGCGCATGGCCGGCGTCACGCCGTCCACCAAGGGCACGCTCTAGCGCCATGACGATGCAGCGCGTCGCGGTCGTCGACTACGGCATGGGTAACCTGCACTCGGTCGCCAAGGCCCTGCAGCATGTCGCGCCCGGGGTGGAGGTGCTGGTCACCGGCGACGCGGCAATCATCGCCGGCGCCGATCGGGTGGTCTTCCCCGGCGTCGGTGCGATCCGCGACTGCATGGGCGAGCTGACCCGTCGCGGCCTCGCCGGCGCGATCCGCCAGGCGGCCGACGAAAAGCCGCTGCTCGCCATCTGCATCGGCATGCAGGCGCTGATGCAATCCAGCGAGGAGAACGGTGGCACTGCCTGCCTCGGGATCCTGCCCGGGCGCGTGCGCCATTTCGGCACCTCGCTCGCGGACGCCGACGGCAACACGCTGAAGGTGCCGCACATGGGCTGGAACCAGGTGCGCCAGGAATACCATCCGCTGTGGACCGGCATCCCGCAGGACAGCCGCTTCTACTTCGTGCACAGCTACTACGTGGAGCCGGCACAGCGCGAGCTGGTGGCCGGCGGCTGCGAATACGGCCTCGGCTTCGCCGCGGCGCTCGCGCGCGGCAACCTGTTCGCGGTGCAGTTCCACCCGGAAAAAAGTCATACCGCGGGGCTGCAGTTGCTCGCGAATTTCGTCGCCTGGAACGGGCGGGCCCTGGAGTGCGCATGCTGATCATCCCCGCCATCGACCTCAAGGACGGCGCCTGCGTGCGCCTGCGCCAGGGGCGCATGGACGATTCGACCGTCTTTGGCGACGACCCGGTCGCGATGGCCGCGCGCTGGGTGGAAGAGGGCGCGCGGCGCCTGCACCTCGTGGACCTGAACGGCGCCTTCGCGGGCGAGCCGGTCAACGGTGCGGCGGTGCGCGCGATCACGAAGGCGTTTCCGGATCTGCCGGTGCAGATCGGCGGCGGCATCCGCTCGCGCGAGACCGTGCAGAGCTACCTCGATGCGGGCGTGCAGTGGGTGATCATCGGCACGCTGGCGGTGAAGGATCCCGGGTTCGTCGCGCAGCTCTGCGCCGAGTTCCCGGGCCGCGTGATTGTCGGCATCGATGCACGCAACGGCATGGTGGCCACCGACGGCTGGGCCGAGGTTTCGCGCGTTGCCGCGGTCGACCTGGCGCAACAGTTCGCGGCCGCGGGCGTGGCCGCGATCGTCTACACCGACATCGACCGCGACGGCATGATGCAGGGCGTGAACATCCCGGCGACGCGCCACCTGGCAGAGGCCGGCGGCATTCCCGTGATCGCCTCGGGCGGCGTGACCACCATCGAGGACATCAAGGCGCTGTCGCGCGAGGCCGCGAGCGGGATCGTCGGCGCGATCAGCGGCCGCGCGCTGTACGAGGGCACGCTGGACCTGCGCACCGCGCAGGCCTGGTGCGACGCGAACGCCGCGGGGGGCTGAGCATGGGGCTGGCCAAGCGCATCATTCCGTGTCTCGACGTCGACAAGGGGCGCGTGGTCAAGGGCGTGCGCTTCGTGGATATCCGCGATGCCGGCGACCCGGTGGAGATCGCCAAGCGCTACAACGAGCAGGGCGCCGACGAGGTCACCTTCCTCGACATCACCGCGAGCCACGAGGGCCGCGACACCACGCTCGCCACCGTGGAGCGCATGGCCAGCGAGGTGTTCATCCCGCTGACCGTGGGCGGCGGCATCCGCGAACTGCAGGACATCCGCAACCTCCTGAACGCCGGCGCCGACAAGGTCGCGATCAATACCGCGGCGATCCACCGCCCGGAGTTCGTGCAGGAGGCTTCCGACCGTTTCGGGGCGCAGTGCATCGTGGTGGCGATAGATGCCAAGAAAGTGAGCGCTCACGGTGAGCCGCTGCGCTGGGAGATATTCACCCACGGCGGGCGCCGCGCGACCGGCATCGACGCGATCGAATGGGCGCGGCGCATGGTTGCCTACGGCGCGGGCGAGATCCTGCTGACCAGCATGGACCGCGACGGCACGAAGGACGGCTTCGATATCGCGCTGACGCGCACGGTCAGCGAGGCGGTGGCGGTGCCGGTGATCGCCTCGGGCGGGGTCGGCAGCCTGCAGCACCTGGTCGACGGCGTGCTCGACGGGCATGCGGACGCCGTGCTGGCTGCCAGCATCTTTCACTTCGGGGAATTCACGATCGGGGAGGCAAAGGCCTACATGGCCTCCCGCGGGGTGGAGGTCAGGCTTTAGGCAGCGCGCCCGTCACGCCGTGTGCAGCGAGGCGTAAAAGGTCGACAGCACCTTGGGTTCCGCGAGCTGGATGAAGTCCAGGAAGTCGTCGAGTCCTTTCTGGGCCTCGCTCTTGTCGCCGAAGGGGCCAATCGATGCCCCCTCGCGGGTCGCGAAATACCAGGCGCTGTTGACGGCAAAAAAACGATCCGTCCGCATCGGCACCGCGCCGGCTTCTCCGTTGCGCTTTTCGTCCATTTTCTTGTGCACCCAGGCCAGTTGTTTCGCTCGGATATGCCTATCCGCTTCCGGTTGCAGTCTAGAACAGGCTGTCGGAAGTGTGACGAAGTTCGCACTAATATTCCGGGTTTGTCAAATACTGCCGATCTTTGTCCCGCGCAACCCCGGTAGAGCCCCCGTCGCGGCTCAACCCGCGGGGGGTTCGGGCGGGCTCGCGGGCGGCTCGGAGCCGCGGGTGAACGCGATTCCCTTCAGCAGGTTCAGCGCCTCGTAGAGCTGGTTGTCGTCGCTGCGCAGGTCGATACTGACCTTGGGCGTGCTGCGCTCGCGGCTGCCGTTCTCGCCGTTGCCGTTGTCATTCGAGAGGTGGCGCGCGAGGTCCGCCTCGGTGACCCGCGGCGTGCTGGCGATGGTCGTGACCTCGGCGCGCTCGACCACGATGTCAGGGATGATGCCCTGGGCCTGGATCGAGCGGCCTTTCGGCGTGAAGTAGCGCGCGGTGGTGAGCTTGATCGCGCGCTCCTCGCTGATCGGCAGCACCGTCTGCACCGAGCCCTTGCCGAAGCTGTCGGTGCCGACCACCATCGCGCGCTTGTGGTCCTGCAGCGCGCCGGCCACGATTTCCGAGGCGGAAGCCGAGCCGCCGTTGATCAGCACCACCAGCGGCGCTCCGCCGAGCTCGTCGCCGCTCGTGGCGCTGAAGCGCGAGCGCGCGTTCTCGACGCGGCCCTCGGTGTAGACGATGAGCCCCGATTCGAGGAAGGCGTCGGCCACATCGACCGAGGACTGCAGCACGCCGCCGGGGTTGTTGCGCAGGTCCAGCACCACGCCGCGCAGCGGGCCCTTGCTCTCCTTTTGCATGCGCTTGATGGCGGCCAGCATGTCGGCGCCGGTCTCGTTCTGGAACTGCGCGATGCGCAGGTAGCCGAAGCCCGGCTCCAGCAGGCGCGCGCGCACGCTCTTCACCTTGATCACGTCGCGCGTCAGCGTGACGTCGAAGGGGGCGGGGGTGCCCTCGCGCATGATCGTCATCTCGATCTTCGAGCCCTTCGGCCCGCGCATCATGTTCACGGCATCGTTCAGCCCCAGGCCTTTGACCGACTTGCCGTCGAGCTTGATGATCACGTCGCCGCTCTCGATGCCCGCCGCGCTCGCGGGCGTGTCATCGATCGGGGTGATCACGCGCACGAAGCCGTTGCTGTCGACGCCGACCTCCAGCCCCACGCCGCCGAACTCGCCCGTGGTGTGCTCGCGCAGGTCGGCGAAGGAATCCTTGTCGAGGTAGGCCGAGTGCGGGTCCAGCCCGTTCAGCATGCCCTTGATCGCGCTCTCGAGCAGCGTGCGGTCGTCGACTTCCTCCACGTAGGCGGTGCGGATCTGGTTGAACACGTCGGCGAAGATGCGCAGCTCCGTCAGCGGCAGCTGCCCCGGCTGGTCGTCGCGCGGCAGCGCCTCCGCGGTGGCCGGGTCGGGGCTGACCGCGGTCTCGGCTTCCTGCGCGCAAGCCGGACCGGCCGCGAGGCCGGCACCGAGGGTCAGTGCCAGGGCAAGGCGGCGAACGGCGAAAGGCAGGGCAAACGCGAACATACGACTACGTTGGAGCATAAAGGGCAGTGAACCGGTTCCGGAAAGCACAAAATATGTACGGCCAGTTTGCATGAAGCGGATTCCCGGCACCATAGGACGAACTGCCGCCCTGTCGCGCGCAGGGC
>JAKJFB010000889.1 GCA_022705125.1 Pseudomonadota bacterium | reverse complement strand
ATGGGCTTCACGTCCGTGAAGCGCCATTCCTCGTCTTTCCGTGTGGGAAACGAGAGCGTTTCAAACCGTTTGGCGCCCGAATCACGGAGCTGGCGGAGCCAGCCGGGGGCGTGATCCTCGACAGGCTTCGAGCGCGCGTCGAGGAACTTCTCTTTATCGGAAAGCCGTTCAGCAACTTCAGTCATCAGCATACTCCACCGTCGCGCGGGTTGATTCAACCGGCGGCCTGCGCGGCGCTCATGTCGCCGCGCACCCATTCGTAGCCCTTTTCCTCGAGTTCCAGCGCCAAGTCCTTGCCGCCCGACCGGACGATCCGGCCCTGGTACATCACGTGAACGAAATCGGGCACGATGTAGTCCAGCAGGCGCTGGTAATGCGTGACGAGGATCATCGATCGTTCGGGGCTGCGCATCTTGTTGACCCCGTCGGCCACGATGCGCAACGCGTCAATGTCGAGGCCCGAATCGGTTTCGTCGAGAATGGCCAGCCGGGGTTCCAGGACGGCCAGCTGGAGGATCTCGTTGCGTTTCTTCTCGCCGCCCGAGAACCCTTCGTTG
>JAKJFB010000888.1 GCA_022705125.1 Pseudomonadota bacterium | reverse complement strand
CCGCCAAGGTGCAGGTCGGCGACAATGTCGTCGTCTTCGGGCTCGGCGGTATCGGGCTCAACGTGATCCAGGGCGCGCGGCTTGCCGGCGCGAACAAGATCATCGGTGTCGACATCAACCCCGACCGCGAGGAATGGGGCCGCAAGTTCGGCATGACCGCCTTCCTGAACTCGAAGGGCATGAGCCGCGAGGATGTCGTCGCGACGATCGTCCAGATGACCGACGGCGGCGCCGACTATACCTTCGACGCGACGGGCAACACCGAAGTGATGCGGATCGCACTCGAAGCCTGCCACCGCGGCTGGGGAACCTCGATCATCATCGGCGTGGCCGAGGCGGGCACCGACGTGCCCAAGATCGTCGACATGTACATGTCCGGCAAGATCGAGATCGACCCGATGATCACCCACGTCATGGGGCTGGAAGAGATCAACAAGGGGTTCGACCTGATGCACGCGGGTGAGAGCATCCGCAGCGTCGTCGTCTTTTGATCTAATACTTTTTTCCCTGCCCCATATGCTTGCCGCGGCGCGTGTCTTCCGCCATGCGAAGCGGCGC
>JAKJFB010000887.1:321-561 GCA_022705125.1 Pseudomonadota bacterium | reverse complement strand
CCAGATCTTCTGGCCGTTGACGACGAAGTGGTCGCCGCGGTCCTCGGCCCTGGTGGCCAGCGATGCCAGGTCGGACCCGGCATTGGGCTCGCTGTAGCCCTGGCACCAGCGGATCTCGCCGCGGGCGATCGGGGGCAGGTGTTCAAGCTTCTGCGCCTCGGTGCCGAACTGCAGCAGCGCCGGGCCCAGCATCCAGATGCCGAAGCTGTTGAGCGGGCTGCGGCAGTTCAGCGCGCGCAT
>JAKJFB010000887.1:0-254 GCA_022705125.1 Pseudomonadota bacterium | reverse complement strand
GAGCCACAGCTTCTGCGCGGGTGAGCTGAAGCGGAACTTTCTGCCGCCCCAGCACACCTCATCTTCAGTGGCCATCGGCTGGCGCATCTCGGCCGGGCAGTTCGCCAGCAGCCAGGCGCGCACATCGGCGCGGAAGGCAGCCAGGTCGGGGCTGTCGTCGGCGGTGCCGGCGGGGGTGTCGACGGTGGGGTGGGAGGCCATGCGCGCGGTGTCTCCAGTGTGGGCCGGCCTGCAACCCAGGCCCTGCCAGGGTA
>JAKJFB010000886.1:301-564 GCA_022705125.1 Pseudomonadota bacterium | reverse complement strand
ACATCCCCTCTCCTTCTCTACCCCTCAACGGGAAACTTCACTCTGATCCCTTTTTGCGTGGCCAGCGTGAAGTCGATGCGACAATGCCCGCATGAACTATCGCCACGCCTTCCATGCCGGCAACCACGCCGACGTGCTCAAGCATGTCGTGCTGCTGGCCCTGTGCGATGCCCTGATCGCCAAGCCGGCCGCCTGTTTCGTGCTGGATACCCACGCCGGCCGCGGCCTGTACAAGCTGGACGGCGAGGCCGCGCTCAAGACCG
>JAKJFB010000886.1:0-268 GCA_022705125.1 Pseudomonadota bacterium | reverse complement strand
CCCCGCCGATCCAGCGCTACCTGGCCGTGGTCAAGGCCTGCCGCCAGCAGCACGGCGCGCAGGCCTATCCCGGCTCGCCCTGGCTGCTGGCGCATGCCCTGCGCGAACAGGATCGGATCGCCGCCTGCGAACTGCATCCCGAGGAAGCCCATGTCCTGCGCGACCACTTCGCCGCCGATGCGCGGGTGACGGTGCACGAACGCGACGGCTATGCCGCGGTCAAGGCCCTGCTGCCGCCGAAGCACGGCGAACGGAAGTTCGCCCGCGG
>JAKJFB010000885.1:319-564 GCA_022705125.1 Pseudomonadota bacterium | reverse complement strand
AAAAAGCTCCAAAACGCTCTGGTCATGTTCATAATTCGATGCCTCTTCCTTAAAATCATGCGAATGAAATCGCCCACACCCCTCTGTCAACGCCCGCTTACAGGTACCACGGCTCCCGGTAGGCGCGCGAACGCAAGCGGTTTGCCTCCTCGTCGCCGATGAATTCCTCTTTGGCCGGGTCCCACTTCACCGGGCGGCCGATGCGTTTGCAGATGTTCGCCACATGGCACGCCGAAATCGACCGG
>JAKJFB010000885.1:0-248 GCA_022705125.1 Pseudomonadota bacterium | reverse complement strand
CGCGTCTTGACGCAATCCAGAAATGCCCGGACATGGTTATCCGAGGGGTAGCCCCCCTGGAACTGGCGTTCGGCAAGCAGCGACGCCGGATGCACCTCGAGCTCGCCGGAATCGCCGGTCTCCACCCAGCCCTCGTCGCCTTCAAACCGCACGGGGCACGAGCCGAACCGGAGACCGGTCCGGATCACCAGTTTCACCCCGTTCGCGTACTTGCCCACCCACTGCTCGCCTTCCCGGGCAAATTCCAC
>JAKJFB010000884.1 GCA_022705125.1 Pseudomonadota bacterium | reverse complement strand
GTGGTGCGCAACATCGCCGCCGGCAGCATCTGCCGGCGCCTCGGCGTGCAGGAGGGCATCGACCTCGACCCGCCGACCTTCGAGCTGTTCCTGAAGAACGACGAGCTCGGCGACCCGATGATCAACGAGTACCACATCGCCGCCTTCAAGTGGGCGAACCTGAAGGACGTCGAAACCGCCCGCGAGCTCACGTTCAAGGTCAACGGCGTGCTGAAGAAGCTGTTTTCGGACCACGGCATGCTGCTGGTTGACTACAAGCTGGAGTTCGGCGTCGTCGGTCGCCGCCTGGGCCTCAGCTTCGACTGACGTGGGTCGGGCTGTAGGTCGGGCTTCAGCCCGACATCAAAAGGATCGACGATGACCGTGTTTTGGAGAGGTGGCAGAGTGGTCGAATGTACCTGACTCGAAATCAGGCGTAGGTGCAAGCCTACCGTGGGTTCGAATCCCACCCTCTCCGCCAAAACGAAAAAGGGCCCCAATCGGGGCCCTTTTTCGTTTCGCTGGATCGGGTGGTGTGGACGAGCCCACCGGTTCGACAAGTCGGCAGGTTTGCCGATTTGGACGC
>JAKJFB010000883.1:271-566 GCA_022705125.1 Pseudomonadota bacterium | reverse complement strand
GTTCGTGGTGAGCTTGTCGAACCATGAGCGTTGCTGGCGTTGTTGCGTGAAGTGATATTGCTCATGTGCGCTTGCCCTCCCGCGCAGCCAGCTTGGCGAGCATCAGGCGCGACAGCGCGAGCACGATGAACGACAGCACGAACAGCGTGAGGCCCAGCGTGATCAGGGCCGACAGATGTGTCGGGTCGGACGCTTCGTTGAACTCATTGGCCAGCGCGGATGCAATCGAATTGCCCGGTTCGAAGAGCTGCGCCGAGATGTTGTAGGCGTTGCCGATCACGAAGGTCACGGCCAT
>JAKJFB010000883.1:0-261 GCA_022705125.1 Pseudomonadota bacterium | reverse complement strand
GTGTAAGGCAGCACCACGTTCCAGACCACCTCCCAGGTCGTGGCGCCGAGACCGTAGGCCGATTCCTTCAGGATCGGCGGCGTCGTCTCGAATACGTCACGCATTACCGAGGCGATGAACGGAATCACCATCACCGCAAGAATCAGCCCGGCAGTGAACACGCCAAAGCCCATGGGCGTGCCCTGAAACAGCACACCCACCAAGGGCAGTTTGCCGAGCGTGTTGATCATCAGCGGCTGCAGTGTTTCGGCAAACAGCGGT
>JAKJFB010000882.1 GCA_022705125.1 Pseudomonadota bacterium | reverse complement strand
CGCATGGTGTGCTCTCTCCTCAGCGGGCGATCGCCAGTATCTCGTCGAACAGGCGCTGCGCCACGCCCATCACCTTGGCCGCAGCCTGGTAGCTCTGCTGGAAGCGCACCAGGTTGGCCGCCTCCTCGTCCAGGTTCACGCCCGAGACCGCGTCGCGCGAAGCCTTGGCCTGGTCGAGCAGCGAGGTCTGGGTGCGTTCGCCGGCCTGCACCTCGCGCGTCTTGCTGCCGACCTTGGCCACCAGCTGCGCATAGGCGTTGTTGAGCGTGGCGGTGGCCTGGCCGCCGCTGCCGAACAAGAGCTTGTCGGTCTGCAGCGCGCCGAGCAGCGCAGCGTTGCGGTTGTCGGCGACGCCGCCCTTGTTGTCGGCGAGCGCGATGACATCGTTAGCGGCAGGGGTGCCGGAGATCTTGAGCTCGAGCCGGACGCCTCCGGGCCCCTCCAGCGTGAAGGACTCACCCGCGGCGCTGGTCGCCGGGTCGTAGGCCAGGGTCGCAGGCCAGCCGGCCGCCCCCGGCGCAGCCGCGTCGAGTTCGAAGCGCTTGTCCACCGCGTTGAAGGTGTACT
>JAKJFB010000881.1:322-568 GCA_022705125.1 Pseudomonadota bacterium | reverse complement strand
CGTCAACGGCCCTCGACCTTCCCTTACGGCGCCGTAGCGTCGGTTTCGGCGTTCAAGTTGACGCTTGCGTAAAGTAACGATCAGGCTCTAGTTTCGCAGGCAGAAGAGGAGCCGTGAAGATGAGCGATCTGGACGCTTTCCGCGCCGAAGTCCGCGCGTGGCTGGAAGCCAATTGTCCCCCCGAAATGCGCGAGCCCGTCCGCGATGAGGGCGACGTCTGCTGGGGCGGCCGCAAATGGGTGTTCA
>JAKJFB010000881.1:0-261 GCA_022705125.1 Pseudomonadota bacterium | reverse complement strand
CCGTCCCCGACTGGCCAAAGGCCTATGGCGGCGCCGGGCTTACGGCCGAGCAGACCAAGATCCTCAAACAGGAAATGAAGCGCATCCATGCGCGCTCCCCGCTCGACAGCTTCGGCATCTGGATGCTCGGCCCGGCGCTGCTGCAATTCGGGACCGAGGAACAGAAGGTTCATTATCTGAACCAGATCGCCCGCGGCGAAATCCGCTGGTGCCAGGGCTATTCGGAACCGGGTTCGGGCAGCGATCTGGTGTCCTTGCAGA
>JAKJFB010000880.1:315-569 GCA_022705125.1 Pseudomonadota bacterium | reverse complement strand
TTTCGGCTCGTACGCCTGGTCTGGCGGAGCGAAAGCTGTCTTTGAGGAGTTTGCCGCGAAATTGAATTGGGATGTGGTTGGCGCGCTGGAATTTATTGGGTCCGCGAAAGAAGCGGACATACAGCAAATCCAGGCAATCAGCCGCCAGATAGCCGGGCGCAGCAAGTAAGCTTCGCGGTATTCATTTGATACCCAACAGCCCCGCGCTCCGGCACGGGGCTGAATTTTTGTTATTCGCGAAGACTTGGCGGGGG
>JAKJFB010000880.1:0-286 GCA_022705125.1 Pseudomonadota bacterium | reverse complement strand
ATGGTCAAATGTTATAATTTGTGCGTTAACGCGTGGAAGGATGCCAAATGGACGACAAAACGAACTTTATTATTGATATCATCGAAGAACACAACCGCAGCGGGCGCTTTGGCGGGCGGGTGCATACCCGCTTCCCTCCCGAGCCCAACGGCTACCTGCACATCGGGCACGCCAAGGCGATAACCATCGACTTTGGCATTGCTGAGCGTTACGGCGGGCTGACCAACCTGCGCTACGATGATACCAACCCGGTTAAGGAAGACACGGAATATGTCGACGCAATCAA
>JAKJFB010000087.1 GCA_022705125.1 Pseudomonadota bacterium | reverse complement strand
GATGCCGTTCGCCGTGAGGTTGTCCGGCCCCACCAGCACCTTGAAGGGGTACGGGTCGTTGACGGTGCCGTCGATCGGCACACGCCCGATCAGCGCTGTCATCGCCACCGAGCCCATGAGCGTGGAGTTCGTGGGGACGGTATAGACGGGCTTTGCGGTCTTGACGCCCGCGGCGCGTGCCCCGGCGTTCGCCACGGTTTCCGCCGTGGTTTGCAACGTGCTCTGCTCGGGGCCGAAGCTCGTCGGGAAGCTCATGCCGCCAGCCGTGCCGCGCCCCCTGTTGCGTCCCTCGGCAGGCTTCGCGTCATCCGGTTCAACCCAGCGCATGCCGCCTTCCATCCCGGCCTCGTCGCCCCCCTGCAGCCCCAGGCCCACGGGCAGATCGGCATGGCTGCCACCGCGCCCACCAATGCTGTCCAGGCGCCGCTGTAGGTCGGCGAGTAGCCCTTCGGTCTGCTGGCGCGTGCTGGCCGCCTGCTCCTGGTCGCGCCGCAGGTTGGAGCGCTCGGACTCCAGCGCAGAGTTGATGCGCTGGTCGATCGAGTTCTCGCGCTGACGCAGGCGCTGGTTCTCTTCGCGCTGGGACTTGTTGTCCGAGAGCGCCGTCTGAAGCTCGGTGCGCAACTGCTTCACTTGGGCGACGAGCGTGGCCACGGTGTCGCGCGGGGTATCGCCTTCGATGCCCAACGCCTTCATTTCTTCTGGCGTGAGCTGGGCGCCGGCATCGCTAGCGGGCGGCGCCGACGTGCTTCCACCCGAGAACAGGCGGATGCCGACGAACAGCACCAGGATGGCGACGGGGATCATCAGCCACTTCAGGAGTCCGTTACTGCGCATGATCGGCCTCCTTGCGTTCGGTGGCTTCGGCTTCTGGCTGCGGCAGATGCACGGCTGGGTCGAAGCGGTGAATGGCCGGCAGCAGCGACTGCGCCAAGCCGTGCCCGCGCGTCACCAGGTACAGGACGGTCGTGTCCTCGGGCACGCCGTGCGGCCCGAGCGCCTCATGCTGGAAGGTCGCCGTCAGGAAATCGCCCTGCAGCACACGCGGATCAAGCGTGACCCAGCCGGCGCTGGTATTGGTCAGGCGCACGGCCGTCACCCATTGGTCTTCCAGACGCCACGACGCGAGCGCGAGTGCGCGCACGGGCAATGTCGGCATCAGCGTGCCGAGGTCCATGTCGCGGCGCAGGTTGATGCGCATGACGCCCGGCAGTGGCTCCACGGTGCGCAGCGGCGCGTAAAGGCTCTGCGCGGCGAAGCGGGTCAGCACCACGGGGATGGGGGTTTCGCGCCGCGCCGGCCGCGCACCCGACTGGTCCTGGGCGCGCGCCGGGGCCTCGGCACCGTTGGACTGATCGCCATAGCGAGCCGGAGTGCTGCTGTCCTCGACGATGCGCACCGGCTCCAGTTCGGCTTCGCCGTCCTTGGGCGCCTCGGCCGCAATGTCCAGCAGGATCAGCGCGCCGGTGTCGGCGTCCTGCAATTGCAGCCGCGTGGGCTCGATTGGCTCGCTGGCGCGCAGGTACACCGCGCCGCCTGCGCTCTGTACGCGCAGGCGTTCGCCCACGCCCGCAGGCACTCCGACGCGGACGTTGCGGTCGATGAACACGATCCGCTCCTGGCCGACCTTCAGCGGCACCGCCAACGGCATGCGTTCCCAGCGCAGGATCTCCACCGCCTGAGCGGCGGGGAACGCAGCCACGGCCAGCAGCCCCAGCAGCATGAGTACAGGGTGCTTCATGGGGTATTTCCTCCTTGAGGCGCGTGCGGAGACAGACCGCCGGATGCCGGGCGCGTCGGTTCCGGGGTGCTGATGCGCTGGGGCGTGCCGTCGTAGCAGTCGAGCGCCAGGCCGAAGGGGTTGCGTGCGGGGTCGATGTCCACCTTGGTGACTTTCACCGGGTAGCGCACCAGGGCGCGCTTTACCTGCTCCGCGCCGTAGTACTCGTCCGCCGTGATGTCCAGCGTCACCACCCAGTCGCGATCGGAGACCGTGCGCACGCGCGCCGTAGGGTCGTCGCCGTAGCCGCGGCCGGGGATTTCGTAGATGCCGCGCACGCGCTGGCGCAGCTCGCCCGTGCTGCGGCGGTAGTCGTAGTCCGCGCGCAGGAAGGCCTGGCAGGACGGCGTGAGGTACGGCGAGAGCGTGTGGAGGTTGCGGGCATAGTCCTCCTCGCCATTCGTGGGCCAACGGTTGAGGGTCTGGAACACGTAGAACGTGAACGCATAGACCGATTCGGGCGGCACCTCCCACCATTTCCGGGTGCTGCCGGAGCGCAGGTCGGGCGGGACATGGATGGTCAGATCGCGTGGCGCGCTCCACCAGCCGCCGCCCATCACGAGGGCGACGATGACCAGCGCGCCGGCACCCAGGCGAAGCGTCTTGATGTGCGCCTGCAGGTGAGCGATCTCGTTCTTGAAGCGGCTCATCGCGCACCCCTTGAAGCAGACCTGCGGGTGGTCCAGAAGCCGGAGCGCGAGATCAGCACATGGCCGCCCACCCAGCCCGCCATCAGCGGATGGCGCGTGGCGATGCGCCATTGCAGTTGCCGGTACAGCCAGGTGTCGGGGCGCCCGCGCTTCAGGCGCCGCAGGATGCCGCCGCCGATGAACACGCCCAGCGCCACGCCCAGCACAACGAACGTCGGCGCCAGCGCGATCGTGCGGAACATCCAGGACAACGGCGCGCCGACCAGCAGGCCGGCGGCGCCGGACAAGCCGCAGCAGATCCACAGCTCGTCGGCGGTGAGGCCGCGCACGACAACGGGGTGGCGGTTGAGCCGATGCGGAAGGAACGTCACGGTCCCGTCCGCACGGACGTGCTGCTGCTCGGACATACCGACCTCACTTACAGGATGCCGGTGGCTTCGGTGAGCAGCCAGATGCCGATCACGAGCAGCACGGCGCCGATGGCGACCGTGAGGCCGAACTGGCCCCACGTCTTGCGGCCGGTGTGGATCTCCGCGTAGGTGCCGTAGGCGTGGTAGCAGACGCCGATAAACATCGACGCCACCACCAGCAGGGCCACAAGCATGATGATGTCGTAGCCGTAGTTGCGGATCGTCTCCATGATGCCGTTGCCGGTGCCGCGCGTCGGGTTCTCCAACTGCGGCAGACCTTGCGCGAACGACAGCGCCGGCAGCGCGGTGGCGCCCAGGGCCACGGCGGCCCGCTGGGCGAGACGGGAAGTGAGGATGCGGTTTGGCATGGTCAGGCCTTTCAGGTCAGGAGAGGAGGAAGAAGGTCAGGACGAGGTACATCGCGACGAAGCGGATGCAGACACCGAGGAACTGGCGCTGGTTGAGGCGGCTCTCGGACCACCCCACGTAGGCCGTTCGGATGGCCCAGACGCCCCACACGAGCAGGACCGCGAACACGACGCCGACCAGGACGGTCGCCATCGCGGAAGGCGCGATGCCGCTGTTGGCTTGAAATGCCGAGACCTGTGCGCCGTTCATGGCTTGCCCTCCGCAGTCGTCGCCGGCAGCGGCTCGGACGCCCGCTCGGTGCGGTAGTCGCCGGCCAGTTCGGAGGGGTCGCGCGGCTGGGCGCGCGACGGTGTGAGATGGGCTCGGATGCCAGCGCGCACGCGCGCCAGGTCAGCCAACAGCCTCGGGTAGTCGAAGTGGTAGCGCTCGCCCGGCGTGATGGGGGTATGCGCGGCGCTGTCCGCGACGGTGCGCTCCAGCGCGTCGAGCTGGCGCAGCGCGGCGATCAGTTCCTGGCGCTGCGCCGGGGACTCGGCCAACGCCATCGGGGACTGCCCCAGCACGAGGGCCGTCACGAGAAAATTGGGCACGCCGCGATGCGCGGCGCGCAGCCAGATCGAAGCCACCATCGCGCCATTCCTGTGTGATCAGCAATGGGTTGATCGTGGAGATCAGGGCTGTTTTAGGCCGCAAACAATAGGAACCTGCGGATGACCGGATTGATGGCTTAGAGGTACTTTTTGAAGCTGCCCGCGGTCAGGCTCACCGCGAGTCCCAGCAAGGCCGCGCTGGGCAGCAGAATCACCAGCGGATGCACCGAAATCGGCAGCGCGAGGTAGGTGACCCACGGCAGCACGGCTAGCGGCATCAACGAGGCTTTCGCACGGTGGTAGATGAAGCCCGATTCGCGGCCCGCGCCGAACCGGCGCACGTCGCGCCGCACCAGCCCGTCGATCAAGCCGACGAAGGCCGCGGTAAGGATCAGCGGTAGCGTGAGCACCAGGACCAGCAGGCGCACCAGGAACGTGAGCGTCGTGAAGGCTGCGGCGATCAGGTAGCTCTCGGCCCAGACATAGACCTGGCTGATGTAGTAGCGGAAGTTGCGCACGCCGTCCTGGCTCTTGCCCTGGCTGGGCGCACGGGCGCGCTCTGCGGTCTGGCTCGTGCGCTCCAGCAAGCCTGAGCGCACGAACACCCATTCGTAGCCGGTATCCACCAGTTGGTGTGCTGTACGCCCTGGCTCCTGCACGACCACGCTGCGCGTGAAGTGGTTCGACAGGTGCCCCAGCTCGTACTGCAGCATCTGCTGGGAATGCCGCCAGCCTTGATCCTTCCAGAACAAGTGCATGCCGACGCACTCCACCACGATCGAGAACAGCAGCGAGCCGATCAGCACCCCGAGCAGCCGGAACGGCAAGGTGATGGTGCCGACGATCAGGCCCTGGCGCTGGTTCTGCTCCCGTTGCGCGGTTGAGGCGGCATCCTTCATGGCGATGCCTCGTTGCCTGCGCTGTCCTCGGCGCCGGTGACCACCGCGCCAGGCTCGGCCGGAGCGGCGTCATCCAGCAGATCGTCGGGCAAGGACGCATCCTGCAAGGCCGGGGAACTGGTGAACTCCCACCACTGCGTGGCCTCGCTGTAGCTCCGGCGCATGTACCCCGCGAGTTGCTGCAAGTCCGCCGGCATCACTTCGTCCGGGTCCGGCGCCGGCAGCGGCATGCGCACCTTCCAAAGCTGGCCGCCCTGCAGCAGCGCGAAGCATTGGCCTTTGGGCAGGCCGACGACATGCGACGGCTCGATCATCGGTACGCTGGTGCTGCTGATCCGGTCCTGCGTGTTCGACGTGAAATCCGTCGCCCCACGGATGTCCGAGCTGTCGGTGGCGCCCGAGACGATGGTGGTCGTATAGACCTCGACCTTCGGCAACTGCCGGGTCAGCAGTTCGGCCGTGGCGGTCTCCCTGACCCTGAGCATGAACAGGTTGTTGAAATTTCCGATCACCTGGCCGGCCTTGGCCCGGTTGCCGATGCGGGCCTCGATGTCCGAGAGGGTCTGCGTGTACGCGGTAACCTGTAGCCCGGCACCACCGCCCTTGTTGATCAGCGGCACGAATTCGTCACCCATGAGTTCATTGAATTCGTCCGCATGGACATTGATCGGCACGCGCGCGCCGGCCGATGCACCCGGCAGGCCGTCGTCGATCCCGTGCTTGTAGATGTGGCCGGCGACCGACACGAGATCGCTGAACATCGAGTTGCCGACTGCGGCGGCGACCTCGGCGTCGGAGAGCGCATCCAGGCCCACATAGACGATGGCGCGCTTTCGGATGACCTGCATCCAATCGAAGATCGGACGTGGGTCGGCCAGGTCGGAGTAGTTCGGTGCCAGAAGCTGGGCGATCTTGCCGCTCGTGAGCTTCTCCAGCAGCGGCAGCAGCGATGCGACGATCTTGTCGAAATAGGTCTTGTCGTAGCGGACGGCACTGCGCAAGCCGTCGAGCACCGGGTCGTAGTTGCGCGCCTGGGAGAGGTACTGCTCCAGCGCCACGACGCGCTTCTCGCGCCCGATCATGTTCCTGGGGATGTTCTTCTCGTTGAGCTTGGCCTCGATCTGGACGATCACCTCCCAGGCCTTGGGCTCCGTCTTGGCGAAATAGTGCTGGGCGTACTCGATGAACAGCGCGTCGATGTTGATGACGTGGCGCTGGATCAGCATGTAGTCCGGGCGCTGCCCCAGTTCCACCAAGGCGCGCGCGATGATGTTGACGAACCGCCACGCGAACTCCCTGAAAGCGGCACTGTTGCCTTCGCCGGAGAGCTGCCCCGCGATGCGCGTCGCCACTTCCGAGATCCGGCCGAAGCGGCCCACGGCGTTGTAGCGGGCGCTGATTTCCGGCCAGCCCAGGTGGAAGATGTAGAACTCGCCTTCGCGGCCCGCGCGCTGGGCCTCGACGTACATCCGCTTCAAGAGATCGGCATCCCCCTTGGGGTCGATGACGATCACGACCTCGTGCTCGCCCGCGGCGTTCTTGCGGCGGATGTCCTGGGTGACGAACAACTCGGCGAGCCGCGTCTTGCCCACGCGCGTGGTGCCCAGCACCAGCGAATGCCCGACGCGCTCGCCCAGCGGCAGGCTGACATCCACCTCGTCGGGTTCGATGCCATGCAGCCGCGGCAGGCCGCCGACCGGCGGCAGCGGGCGCACCGGATTCATGGGCACGTCCCAGCCCGTGAGCGCGGGCAGCCGGGACAGCGGGAACGGCGCGAACTCCAGCCGTTCCTCCAGGCGCCTCGCCAGCCGGTAGGCCGGCGTCGGCTCCACGTACCGGCGAAACTCCGGCCGGTACGTCTGCATCAGCCTATGGGTGTGCTTCTGCTCCCAGAGGAACCCGCGCCCCACGAACAGCCGCTGCTGGCTGACCGGCACGTCCTTGCTCGTCATCACGTACCGCGGCAGGCGGCGGATGTTGCGCCGGTAGCGCAGGATGACGCGGGCATCGCGATAGCGGATTGCGCCGTAGGCGCCGAACGCCAGCGCGCTGCCGACGCCCATCGCTGGGCTCAGCGCGAGCGACCATGGGGCCACCAGGCACAGAAACGCGGCGCCTGCACACGCCGCGACGGTGTATAGCTCCACCGCTGGACGTAGCAGAACCTCGACCGGCTGTTTCCCCGACATGGCTTCATTGCTCGATGCCGGTGGCCGTGATCAGCGCCGGGTAGTGCCGCAGGCCCAGGCGATCGGCCAGGTCGTCTCCGGCCACGGGCGCGAGGGGCACGCCCGGCGCCAGGGTACGCAGCCGTGCCAGGCCCTGCACGGTCTCGACGTTGACCACCAGGCCGACCGCGCCGCGTTCGCGCAAAGCCGCGCCGCGCCGCTGCAACCAGGCCCGGGAAGCCTCGTCGTCGCCGATGACCGCGAACGGCCGCAGGCCGGGCGCTTCGATCACGCGCCGCGCGACGGTGCCGGGCGTGAGCTTGGTGCTGCGCACCGGCAGCATCGCGGCTTCGTCCGCTGGCGTGGCGGGAACCCGGGGCGTCGGGATGGGTGGCCGGGCCGGCGCGTTGGCGCGCGGCTGGAGGTTCAGGGCCTCGTAGTACGGCAGCGCCGACGTGCCGCCATGGTCCTCGACCACGATCAGCGGCTCGCCGGCACGCGAGGCCAGCGGCAGGCCTGCCAGCAGCACGAGCAGGACCGTGAATGCGAGATGGGCCGGATGGGGTTTCGTCATGGGGAGGTCTCCTGGCGCGCGGCGAGGACCGCGGCGGTTGGGCGTGCGCCCTGCACGCGGGCAAGGTGGCGGGACACGCTGCGCCGATAGCGGGCGGCGGGCTCGCCACCCGCAGGACGGTGGTAGCGGCCGATCGCCAGCAGCCAGTCCTCGCCGGAGGTGTGCTGCTCCTTCAGGATCTCGGCGGCGATGGCGAGGTTGCGGTACGGGTCCAGCAGCTCGCAGGGCTGCGTGTAGCGATGCGTGTGGTAGCCGAGATTGACCTGGCCGAGGCCGGCGTCGATGCGCGTGTGCGGCGTGGCGCGCATCGCCTGCTGCAGGCCGGCGCAGGCATCGGCCCGCGTGGCGAAGCGGCGGGACTGGCCGGCGACGTTGAGGGACCACGGCCATGGGACGATGCGCCCGTTGCGCCGGAGGCCGCTCTCCTGCAAGGCCACGGCGTAGAGCACCGTCGAGGGGATGCCTGCGCGCTGGGCGGCAAGCTGGTAGGCCGGTGGCGGAACCTCCTGGGCATGGCCCGTGCAGGTGTACAGGCCAGCGGCGAGCACCAGTGCGCGCAAGAACTGCGATACGCGGGCGGCTACGGCTGGCGCTGCCATTGGCCGTTCACCTCGCGCACGGCGGCGGGCAAGTCACCGGACAGGCCGAGCGCCAACCAACGGCCACTGTCGTGGTTGAGCGTGATGCTGCCGGCCCGCACGCGCGCCGGGTCGATCTGCGCGCGCTTGGCCCAGTCCCGAATGCGCGCGTCGTCCTGGCGGCTGCCCACCATGTACAGGTCGAACTCCGCGCCCGAGGATTGCAGGCGCTGCACGAGCTGCCCGCAGGCGGCGCAGCCGTCCTTGACGAACACCGCCATGCGGCCGCTGCCGCGCGTGGCGACAGCGCCCGGCTTGTCATCAGGCAGGTTCACGCGCTGCATGCCCGGATTCAGACGCTGCCAGGCTTCGTCGTAGGCGCGCTGGTAGGCGAGCAGCTTCTCGACGCGGCGCGCTTCGACCTGCACCTGCAGTTCTGCGTAGCGCCGCCGCTCTTCGTCGGTGCGTGCCTCGATGCCCAGGGCGGAAAGCGGGTCCAGGTTGGGCGAGTAGATACCCAGCGGCCCGTCCATCAGCTCGCGGTAGCGTTCCCATTCCTGCCGTTGCAGACCCCATTCGCTGGCCGTCCGGTCGTCCAGCACGCGGGCGGCCAGCGGGCGCTCCTGGCTCTGTGCATTGCGCGCGGGTGCCGTGGCGGGTTGCTGCGCCCAGGCGGGCCACTGCACCGACGCCAGCACGAGTACGGAAAGGAGGATCGACGGCTTCATGGGGTGTGCTCCGGTCAGGGGATCGCCACGCGGCGCGTCTGGTCGCCGGCCTGGAACACCGCGGTGTTGCCCTCGACCGCCTGCAAACGCCATGGGCCGACCGCATCACCGGGCAGCAGCACCTGAAGCTGGTCGGGTGTGAGGTCCCCGGCTGTCGGCGCGACCGACACGCTGCGCTGGCCGGCGCGCAGTTCGGCGCCGACGACGCGGAACGGCAGTGGCGGCGGTTCGGCCTTGGAGGCGGCGGGCTTGCTTGGTGCGCGTGCTTGGACGGGCGCTGCGGCACGCGCGGCGGTCTGGCGTGTCTTGATCTGCTCGATCTCCGCGCGCAGTGCCTGAAGATCGTCGGCGGCGGCATAGCCGTTCAGCGACTTCTCCACCTGGGCGGCGCGCGCTTCCAGGATTTGGCGGGTATCTTTGAGGTCAGCGGCCGTTGCGACGGCAGGACGCTGCTGGATAGCCTCGATCGTCTCGGCCAGGCCAGTCGCCTGCGCTTCCAGGCGTTGCAGGCGTGAATCCAGCCGGT
>JAKJFB010000879.1 GCA_022705125.1 Pseudomonadota bacterium | reverse complement strand
TGCGGATGTCGCGCGGATCCGGCTCCACAAACCGTACCGGGCGCGACACCGTGGCGGCGCCCCTCACCGGCAGCGCGTCCCGATCACCGTCGAACAACGGCATCTGCGGACGCGTGTCGATCTGCACAACGGGTCGCTTGATTCGCTTGCGCTTCAGGGGCATTGCAGGCTCCAATCCGTTGGATCCATCGTAGCCAAAATCAGTGACAGAGAGCGGGTTTTGCGACACCCTCTGAGAGGGTGTTTACAAATTAGGGTAGACTAACGAGGCCATCTACAGACTGGAAGTGCCGCTGATGTCGATGCCGGGTCGCCCTCTGAAACTCTCTGACGAACACCGTGCGATTCTCGTAAGCCTTGTGCAGGCCAATCCTCTCTCCACGAACGATGAGCTGCTTGCGTCGCTGGAGAGCCGCACTGGGATCAAGATCCACAGAGACACACTCGTGAGACACCTTCGTGCGGCCGGGGTTGAGCGCCGCCAGAATGCAGTGGCTGTCGATGTTCAGAGAAGCGAAGAGGCGAAACCTCGCTACGGTTATACAGATGCGCATCGCCGTCTCTCACCGG
>JAKJFB010000878.1 GCA_022705125.1 Pseudomonadota bacterium | reverse complement strand
CGATCAGGCGCGAGGCGCTTTCGAGGATCGTGAGGTCCGGGCGGTGCGCCTGGTCGATCGGCGTGGGTACCGCCACCACGATCATCCGCGCGTCCTTGAGGCGCGCCGGGTCGCTGGTGAATTCCAGCTGGGTGACCGCCTTCAGATCCGCCGACTCCACCTCGCCGGTGGGATCGATGCCGTTGCGATAATTCGCGATCTTCCTGTCGTCGAGGTCGAAACCGATCGTGGCGCGCTGCTTGCCGAAGGCAACCGCCAGCGGCAATCCCACATAACCCAAGCCTACGACAGCAACGGTATCCACACCATCTCCCCGAATGAATGTTTGTACGTACATCAAACGCCGATCGCGGGCATGGCCCGCTCCTACAAAGATGCCGCCATGCCCGCGACCGCGATGCCCCCGTAGGAGCGGGCCATGCCCGCGACCGCGATGCCCCATGTAGGAGCGGGCCATGCCCGCGACCGCGATGCCCCATGTAGGAGCGGGCCATGCCCGCGACCCGCAATATGCCGCGACCAAGCAGCGCCAAAGTATAGTGCTAGTATTCACGGGCAACCACGAACGCAGCGCC
>JAKJFB010000877.1 GCA_022705125.1 Pseudomonadota bacterium | reverse complement strand
CGCCAGCTGCTGGCTGGCGCTGGGCCTACCGCTCGAAACGGTCGTCGATTTGTTGGAGCAGCTCGAGCCGGTGGCCGGGCGGATGCAACGCATCGAGTCGCCAGGTGCGCCGATGGTGGTGGTCGACTACGCCCACTCGCCCGACGCTCTGGCCAATACCCTCGAAGCGCTGCGCCCGGTCGCGCTTGCCCGCGGTGGCGCGCTGTGGTGCGTGTTTGGGGCAGGAGGAGATCGGGACCCCGGCAAGCGGCCGATGATGGGATATATCGCGCAGCGTGGCGCCGATCGCGTGGTGGTCACCTCCGACAACCCGCGCAGCGAGGCGCCGTTTCGGATCGTCTCCGATATCCGGGCTGGCCTGAGCCGAGAGCCCTTTGCCACTGAACTGGACCGCGAACGTGCGATCGATCTGGCCATCGCGCAGGCGGACGCTGCGGACGTGGTCCTGATCGCGGGCAAGGGGCACGAGGACTACCAGGAAATCCAGGGCACGCGCCACCCGTTCTCGGATGTGCAGGTGGCCAGGCGCGCGCAGGCCAGACGGATTGCCGATGGCCCTGCGAATGTGCCCCCCG
>JAKJFB010000876.1 GCA_022705125.1 Pseudomonadota bacterium | reverse complement strand
AACGAGGGTGGCTTCACCTCCGTCGTGCCGCGCTATGACGGCAACGCCGAGGACGACCGACCGGTCATCGACATGTCCTCGGGCTACATCCAACGGGCTGCGGGGATCCTGCCCAAGCAGGGGAGCCGTCGTCCTTGGGTGCTCAAGCAGAACTACTTCCACGACCTCCTGTCGATGGGTTCGCGGCGTTTCGAGGACGGACACCTGGAGTTCGTCCGGGGAGCCAGCCCCTCCAAGGAGCGCAGTGTGGCAGGGCAGACGCAGGGGCATCACTAGGCTCCGAACATGTGCGACACCCTCGTTTGCCTCACCAGCAGCGGGGTGCTGTTCGCCAAGAACAGAGATGGTTTCCCGGCCAGTCGCATGACGTTGGGGCCGACCTGCGATGCACCTTCAGCACGATCTCGCAGGTTGAGCACACCCATGCGGTCGTGCTCTCCCAGCCCTGGTGGATGTGGGGCGCCGAGATGGGCGCCAACGAGCACGGCCTGGTCATCGGTAACGAAGCAGTCTTCAGCCGAGGAGCGCCGCGAGCGTCGACGGGCAGTGAGTTGCTGGGGATGGACCTCGTGCGG
>JAKJFB010000875.1:338-578 GCA_022705125.1 Pseudomonadota bacterium | reverse complement strand
GATCGGGAAATTCAAACGGTCGGTCAAGAGGGTTTGCCTGTCCCGGAAACGTGGCTAACTTATCTAAAAAACAGGGAAGGAGACACAGAATGCCCACTGATCTAGAAATCGCAAGAAAGATAAAGTTGCAGCCGATTGATGCCATCGCGGCTGGAATCGGCTTGACGCCGGAGGATTTGGAACATTATGGTGAGCACAAGGCCAAGGTGCGCTATTCTGCTTTGGAGAGGATCAAAGACA
>JAKJFB010000875.1:0-253 GCA_022705125.1 Pseudomonadota bacterium | reverse complement strand
CGCTGAACCTGAGCGACAAAAGCTCGATAGTGGCCATCCGTGAACCTTCTCTGGGACCGGTTTTCGGCATCAAGGGAGGCGCGGCTGGCGGCGGTTGGAGCCAAGTTTTGCCGATGGAGGACATCAACCTGCATTTCACGGGCGATTTTCACGCCATCAGCATCGCCAACAATATGCTGGCCGCCTTGCTGGATAATTATAATTTCCACAAACAGGGAACGCCTTCCGAGATGAAAGAGATTTATTGGAAACG
>JAKJFB010000874.1 GCA_022705125.1 Pseudomonadota bacterium | reverse complement strand
GTGCAGTGCCGCCAGGTGCTGCTCCTCGAGCCGTACCTGCACCTGCATCAGGATCTCGCCGGCGACCAGCAGCGCCGCGGTGGCGGCGCCCGGCAGCACCAGGAAGAAGCCGAGCAACTCCACGCGCAGCGCGAGGAAGATCGGGTTGCGCGAGCGCGCGAACAGACCGTGCTGCACCAGCGCGGTGGGGCGCGCGTTGTCGATGCCGATGCGCCACGCGGCCCCCATCTGCGCAGCAACCAGCCGCAGGCCGCCACCGGCACCGCGGCGAGCGCCTCCCAGGCGCCCAGCCAGCGCGGCGCATCCGCGCAGAGCACCGGTGCGGCCGCCACCGCGCCACAGGCGGCCATCACGATCTTGAACGCGCGCCCGACGTAGGCGTGCGCATCGTCGCCCGCGGGCAGCACCACGGGGTTGATGCCGGTGCGCCACCACACCAGCAGCGATCGCCACGCGAAGGCGAGCGCGAAGAAGACCAGGAAATAGGCCAGCAGGAAGGCCGGCGGGAGCAGGGGGTCCATGTGGCGTTTGTGTCCCCGGCAGCTGTCGATGGGCGCAGGCTACGGCGCGGGCGGCAC
>JAKJFB010000873.1:255-578 GCA_022705125.1 Pseudomonadota bacterium | reverse complement strand
GACCTCCTCGTAGCCCGGATTCGGCGTCAGGCCGGCGGCGTAACCGACCGCGGTGCTCCAGACGCCGGGCTGCTGCCAGAAGCGGCGCTCGGCGCCCCAGAAGCAGCCGAGGCCGAACATCGCCTGCTGGAAGCCTTCCGGGAACGGCGGGCGCAGCGCGTGGCCGTTGACGTAGTGCTTCTCGGGCACGCGCATCGCGACCTCGCGCCCGGGCAGGGCCTCGCCGGCGCCGGGCAGGGTGAGCTTCTTGCCGAATCCGAACATGATGCAGTCCTCCGCGGACGGTTCGCCCCGGCGGGGATGTCCGGGGTCGCCCTTCAATA
>JAKJFB010000873.1:0-245 GCA_022705125.1 Pseudomonadota bacterium | reverse complement strand
CGCAGGCACGGCCCTGCGCGTACCGCGGACGTGACACGGCGTTGCGCGCCGGTGAAAACCCGGACATCCGAATCCGGTCCCATTCCGGTGCGGTGAACGCCTCACCGTGCCATCGGGAGTCGTTGCCATGAAGCTCCATCGAAGCCTGCCCGTATTGCCGCTGCTCGCTGCGCTCGCCGGCAGCGGCTTCGCGCTCGCGCCGCTGCCGGCGGGCGCGGACACCGTGATCATCATCCGCGACGCCC
>JAKJFB010000872.1:332-579 GCA_022705125.1 Pseudomonadota bacterium | reverse complement strand
ATGCACTCGAAGCTGTAGTCGGCGCCGCCGCCGGTCAGTTGCACGGTGTGGTCGACCAGGTTTTCGTGCTCCTTCGGGTTGACGAAGTGCGTCATGCCGAAGCGTTCGCCCCAGGCCTTGCGGTCGTTGTTGATGTCGACTCCGATGATCATGTCGGCGCCTGCGAGCCGCAGGCCCTGCAGCACGTTCAGGCCGATGCCGCCAAGACCGAATACGATGGCTTTCGCACCTTGCTCTACCTTGGCGG
>JAKJFB010000872.1:0-228 GCA_022705125.1 Pseudomonadota bacterium | reverse complement strand
CGCCACCGCGATTTCCGGCAGCACGGTGTAATTCGCGAAGGTCGAGGTGCCCATATAGTGATGAATCGGCTTGCCGCCGAGCGAGAAGCGGGACGTGCCGTCGGGCATCAGGCCCTGGCCCTGCGTGGCGCGGATCGCAGTGCAGAGATTGGTCTTGCGCGACAGGCAGGACGGACACTGGCGGCATTCCGGAGTATAGAGCGGGATGACGTGATCGCCTTTTTTGAC
>JAKJFB010000871.1 GCA_022705125.1 Pseudomonadota bacterium | reverse complement strand
TGTCGCGTGCGAACTCGGTCAGCCGCGATTGCGGCTGGTTGCCGCCGACCTCGGTGTAGATGCGCTGGCGCGGATTCGCGCCGATGGCGCGCGCGATCGACTGCGGCGGGTTGTTGCTGCGCCCGAAGGCGCAGGTCCACAACGGTGAGGAGTCGGCAAAGAAGCGCACCACGGCGATGGTGTCGATGGCGCGGGCGAGCGCAGTGCCGCCGGCGTCGGCCAGCGCCGCGGCGCCGGCGCGTGCCGCCAGGCTCGATGGCGACTCGGCGCTGGCGCCGCGCTCGACGTACTGGCCGGCGCCGACCAGGATGGGGGTGTTACCCGGGATATCGTTCACGCTGGATGCTCCTTGCCGGGCGCCGTGCGGGCGCCGTTCACGGTGGCGGCAAGTGTACCCAAACGTGAGGCGCTGGGGCGCGCCGGCGATGCCCCGTGTGGGTCGGGTGTGGGGCGGCATTTATGCCGACGGGTATATGGCTGATAGTCGGAGGGTTCGGCAACGCCGAACCTTTATCGGGCTGAAGCGGGTGCCGCAACAGCCATGACGTTGCGAGCGAGCGGCCTGGTGCGTCGCCGGCT
>JAKJFB010000870.1:292-580 GCA_022705125.1 Pseudomonadota bacterium | reverse complement strand
CCCCGCCTTGGTTTCGCTGAGGATGCGGACGAAATCCTCTTCGCTCAGCGCGCCGAGTTCGACACGGATCGGCAGGCGGCCCTGCAGTTCGGGGAGCAGGTCACTGGGTTTTGCGACGTGGAAGGCGCCCGATGCGATAAAGAGGATATGATCGGTCTTCATCGGACCATATTTGGTTGCGACCGTCGTGCCTTCGATCAGCGGCAGCAGGTCGCGTTGCACGCCCTCGCGGCTCACCGAGCCGCCGCGCACGTCGCTGACCGCGATCTTGTCGATCTCGTCGAGGAA
>JAKJFB010000870.1:0-252 GCA_022705125.1 Pseudomonadota bacterium | reverse complement strand
CCGCTTGTCCTGTTCCTCCTCGATCAACCGCGTCGCGGCTTCGATCACCTTGAGCTTGCGGCGTTTCTTTGGCGCACCGCCCATCGCCTTGCCGAGCATGTCGGACAGATTAATCATGCTCATCTGCCCCGGCTGGCCGGGCAGTTCGAATGGCATGCCCGGGGCGTCGGCGACTTCGACCTCGACTTCGCTATCGTCCAGATGACCCTCGCGGATCCGTTGGCGAAAGCTCTGGCGCGTTGCCTCGCTGGC
>JAKJFB010000086.1 GCA_022705125.1 Pseudomonadota bacterium | reverse complement strand
GTGTCCAGCGATTCGATGGCGTGCAGCGCCTCCGGGTGCGTGGCGGACTCGACCAGTCGCCGGTTGTCGGCCGGGATGCGGACCTGAGATTCGGAGTGAATCAGCTTGCGCGTAGCTTCGAGGATGCGGGTGTCGGCATACACGCCGCCGCCGTCGTGAAAGCGGCCGAGTCCGTGCCGCGGGCGGGTAAGGCACGGTGTGAGGTCGCCCCCTTCGGGCGTCAGCACAAGCACACGCGCCTCCCTGAACGCGTTGGGTCGAGCCTCGACGGGGCGCATATGGCGATGTAATCGGCCGATGCGCTGCAACAGCACGTCCATCGGGCACAGGTCGGTGATCAGGAAGTCGGCGTCGAGATCCAGGCTTTGCTCCAGCGTCTGGGTGCCGACCACGATCAGCGGTCCGCTGGAGCGTCCTTTGCCGAGTTGGGCTTCGACCGTCGCGTCGAGCATGAGCCGGTCTTCGCGCGAGAAGCGGCTGTGATGCAGCGTGATGACGCCGTCACGATTGAAGAGCCAGGTTACGTTGGGTGTGGCCGCTTCGAGCGCTGCAAGGGTGGCGACGGCTGCCGGCACGGTGTTTCGGATCACCAGCACGCGGGCGCCCTGTTCGGCGGCTTCGAGCGCAAGGGCGGCGACGCGCTGCGGGTCATCGATGGCGTCCTCACACTGCCAGGCGACCCGCTTCTCTCGCGGTGCGCCGCTTGTGGAACGAATGCCCCAAGCATCGCTTATGGCAGGGTAGGGTAGGCCGCTCGCTTGGGCGAGTGACGGCAGATGCTGCGCCTTGCGGTTGCCGGCAGCGAGGTAGCGAGTCCGGGCCGCTGCGCCGAGTGTCGCGGACAACAGTAGCGTATGGCCGCCGAGCGCAATTTGTGCGTTGATGAGCTGTTCGATCAACACGGCCATGTAAGCGTCCGATGCGTGCACTTCGTCGATGACAAGCAGCGAACGCGCCGTCAGCGCATGGCGCAAGTGAGCATGCTTTACCTGCAGCGTGCCGAGCAGTGCCTGGTCGACCGTGCCGACGGCAACCGGTGCGGCGAGGAAGCGCTTCGAACTCTCGCCCGCCCATCGCCGACCCGCTTCGGCATCGGACGGATCGTCGCTCCACAACACCTTGAAATCGGGCAGCGCCCGAGCTGTTTCCCCATCCGCGGCGGCATAACCGGCCAATGCCCGAACCGCGAGCGGAGCGCCCTCGGGCCAAGCGCGCGAAAGCGCCTCGCGCACGCGCCGGTAGGCCTGTGATGCGGCCACGCGGGTCGGTAGGGCAAAGTAAAGCCCGTCGACTGCGCCACGCGCGAACAGATGAAGGTAGCGCCACAGCGCGGCTTCGGTCTTGCCGCTGCCAGTCTCGGCTTCGAGCACGACAACCTGACCAAGCGCCGGGTCGGACATTGCGGACTGGGCGGGATAGGGAGTGGTCGTATCGAATACGTCGCCGAAATCTGGTGATGCCTGCTCGAACCGCTTACGGCAAGGCTCAGGATCGAGGCCGATCTCGCGCACCGCTGTCGATGCCAGTTCACGGCTATTGCCGATGCGATCTCGATCGCCCACATTCGTGAAGGGGAAAAATCGAGTGTCCGAACCCAACCAGTCGGCCAATTGGACGAGGCCGGCGAAGTAATGCGCGAAGCGCGGCGTATCGGGAAGTGGCAGGCCCCCTTCGACGAATGCCTCTGGAACGAAGCGTTGGAGGGCGGCGCCAATGCTCTTTAGTTGTTCGGCGGGGTCATACTCACCTTGCCTGGACCAATGGATCCTGGCGTTGAACCAGTCGGGTGCGTTGGCGATCGGCCGTCCATGGTGCGCAATGCTGGCGCGTAGCAAGTTGTCCAGGGTCTCAGGCTTCCCCCAGCCGCAGATTTCAAGAATAGGCAGGTGCAGTAGCAGCGCCTCGGCTTCGTCGCTGTGATTACTTGCTTCGAGCAGCGCGATTGCCTCCGCGCTGTGCCCGGCGGTCAGCCTGCCGCGCGGCCGTTCCTCGTTTAGCCAGCGCTTTGCCTGGAACCCCGCGTTCGCTTTGCCAAGGTCATGAAGAAAGGCGAGGGCAGCAAGCCGCGCGAAGTCACGATGGTCGAGGCTACGCCCAGCAACTGCCTCGATGGATCGGCGGATGGCTCGGCATGCGCACAGCGCCTCAAAAACGGCCGCGACGTCCGCTAAATGATCGACCAGAGGATGCCATTTGATAGCGTCCTCGGAACGGTCCAGCTTGCCAAATGCGAAGGCTTCACTCAGGTTATGGCGCATCGGATTTGTTTCATCCAGCCTCGATATGTCCGACCAACATGCGTTGGTGATACAACGCATTGTGCCCTGAATATCTAGTTCGGGAGTACCGGCCTGCTCCGGTTCAGCAGGGCTGGCAAGATCCCATGGAACAGGGCTTTGGCCGAACAGCACATGGCTTCAAAAGGACTCTCCGACGGTATCTTCATTAGTCGCCGAACTTCATCTAAACCTCGAGCGCAGCGCCCGGGACTAGAATCCACGACTCCCTCAGGAGGAGCACCATCCATGTCCGAGCGCTGCGCCTGGTGCGGCACCGATCCGCTCTACGTCGCCTACCACGATACCGAGTGGGGCGTGCCCAATCACGACGACCGCCACCTCTTCGAGATGCTCGTGCTCGAGGGCGCGCAGGCGGGGCTGAGCTGGATCACCATCCTGCGCAAGCGCGAACACTACCGCCGCGCCTTCGACGGCTTCGACGCCGAGCGTGTCGCGCGCTATGGCGAGGCGGAGCTCGCGCGCCTGCTCGCCGACGCGGGCATCGTGCGCAACCGGCTGAAGATCGAGTCGGCGGTGGCGAACGCGTGCGCGACGCTGGCTGCGCAGGAGCGCTTCGGGTCGCTGGATGCGCTGCTGTGGCGCTTCGCCGAGGAGTCGGCGCCGACCGCGCCGCCGCGCAGCCTGGCGGAGATTCCGGCGCAGACGGCGGCGTCGCAGGCGATGAGCCGCGAGCTGAAGCGGCTGGGCTTCCGCTTCGTGGGGCCGACGGTGTGCTATGCCTTCATGCAGGCGGTGGGGATGGTCAACGACCATGTGGAGGGGTGCTTCCGCCAGCGCGAGATCGCGGCGCAGCGCTGCGCGACGTCACCACCCCCCAGGCCTTGAGCCGGTTGCAGGAATGCCTCGCGGCGTTGCCGTGCAGACTCGGGCGCAGCCAGGCGGCATCGCCTGCTTGCGAAGCGGCAGCGATCGAAGTGATCCATGGCAAGGCCGGGTTCGCTGCGCATCGCTAGGATCGTCCCCATGAGCCTCTACCAGGATTTTGCCGACCGGACCGCACAGCGGATCGCCGAGGGTGTCTTGCGCCCGGGCGACAAACTGCTCTCCGTCCGCCAGGCCTGCAAGACCCACGGCATCAGCCCGATCACGGTCACCCAGGCCTACCACCTGCTCGAAAGCCGAGGCCTGATCGAGGCGCGGCCGAAGTCGGGCTACTTCGTGCGCGCCCGACTTGGCAGCAGACTGCCCGAGCCGGAGATGACCCATCCAGCGGGCGGCTCCATGGCGCTCGAGGTCAGCGACTTCATCTTCCAGATCCTCGACAGCGTGCGCGATCCCGCCATCGTTCCGTTGGGGTCGAGCTTTCCCGACGCGCGCCTCTACCCGCTCGACAAGCTCGGGCGCTTCCTCGCGGCGGCGGCGCGTCACCTGGATCCGCTGGCAACGGTCACCGACCTTCCCCCGGGCAACGACGAGCTGCGCCGACAACTCGCGCTGCGTTACCTGGCCCATGGCGCCTCGGTTTCGCCGCAGGAGATCGTCGTCACGTCGGGTGCGATGGAAGGGCTCAACCTCTGCCTGCAGGCCCTGACCCGACCCGGCGACCTGATCGCAATCGAGTCGCCCACCTTCTATGCGGGGCTGCAGGCCAGCGAGCGCCTGGGACTCGAGGTCATCGAGATCCCGAGCCACCCGCGCGAAGGGGTGAGCCTGGATGCGCTGGCCGATGCGCTGCGCCATCATCCGATCAAGGCCTGCCTGTTCATGTTGAACTTCGCGAACCCGACGGGAAGTCGCGTCCCGGACGACAACAAGCGTGCGCTGGTCGAGCTTCTCCACCAGCATCAGGTCCCGCTGATCGAAGACGATGTCTACGCCGAGTTGTATTTCGGACCTGAGGCGCCGCGATGCAGCAAGGCGATGGACACGGAGGGTCTGGTGCTGCACGTGTCCTCGTTTTCGAAGTGCCTCGCGCCGGGATACCGCTTGGGTTGGGTCGCGGCGGGGCGTTACGCCAAGGAGGTGCAGCGGCAGAAATACTCGACCAGCCTGGCGACGGCGGTCCCCATGCAGATCGCGCTGACCGACTACCTGAAGCATGGCGGCTTCGACAATCACCTGCGCCACTTGCGCCGGCAACTTGCGCGCCAGGAAGCGCAACTCCTGGCCGGCATCGAAGAACACTTTCCCCCCGGTATCCGCCTGGCCCGTCCGGACGGCGGCTATTTTCTCTGGCTGGAACTGCCGCCTCGGATCGATACGCTGCGGCTGCACGAAGAGGCGCTCGCGCAGGGGGTCAGCATCGCACCGGGGCCGATCTTTTCCGCCAAGCGCGAGTTCTCCAATTACCTGCGGCTCAACTTCGGCCATCCCGCAACAACTCGCCAGGATGATGCGCTGGCGACGCTCGGCCGGCTGATCAAGCGCCAGCTATAGGCTTGCGAGGCGGGCGAAGCCGTCGCGGAAGAAGGTCGTCAGCACGATCGCGATCGGCGTGAAGGCGATGAAGAACCGCAGCACGTTGCGAAGGAAGGGGTGAGTCCGTTCCGCCTCGATGAAGTGGCGCGCGACCAGGTGGCCCTTGATCCAGATGATTGCGGCCACGATCCACTGGACGGCTTCCTGCCCCCAGACACCCTTGCCGAGTTGCGGGCTGACGAGGGTCAGCCCGACCAGGGCCAGCCAGGTCAGGACCAGGGGCCGGAGTGAAGTGGCGGGTTTGCGCTCGATGGAGTCCATGATCAGGCCAGCACGTAGAAGAAGGGGAAGATGACCAGCCAGATGATGTCGGTGGCGTGCCAGTAGCTGGCGAGCGCTTCCAGACCGCTGTGCTCGTCGGCGGTATAGATTCCGAATCCGTGTCGGGCGAGGACCCAGAGGATGCCGAGGATGCCCCAGAAGGCGTGCACCATATGGGTGAAGGTCAGGTAGTAATAGACGGTGAAGAAGATGCCCGACTCGCCATCGATACCGTGCGCGAGGTTCCACTGGATCTCGAGGTATTTCGCCACCGGATAGCCCAACGCCACGATCAGGCCCGCGATCAGCCAGGCGATCGATTCGCGCCTGCACCCGGTGCGCAGGCGGGTAACCGAGCAGGCGATGAAAAAGCTGCTGCTCACCATCAACAAGGTGATCACCACGCCGGCCGTCTGCGAGAGCCGCTCCGCCCCGGTGTGAAAGGCGTCGGGAAAGTGCGCGCGGGCGACGAAGTACACGATGAACAGCACGAGGAACTCGACGAACTCGCAGCAGATCCCGACCCAGATCCCCTTGTTGCCGGGCACCCTGCCGGTGCAGGGGGGCGCGTCACCCGCGGTGGTGGGCAAACTCATCGTATTGGCGATCACGGTGTTCCACTCCTGATTCGATAGCGCGATTTTGGGCGTTTGCAGATGAGCGGACAGGAACAGTCGAGTGGATAGTCGTCCGGCACAGACGGGCTGTGGCGGCGGATCTGTACCGGTTCCAAATCGTACGATCTGCAACTGAACCTGCGCCGTCCGGGGTGATGTACTCCAGGCCATCGTCAGAGCCGGAGCAGCCCGCATGAACCCACCCGTCAGCAAGGTGCGCGAAGCCAAGCTGGAGTTCTATCGCAAGAAGGGAAAGATCCACGCCAAGGCGGTGCAGGGCCGCTTCAACAGCCTGCGCTGGGCCATGGTCTGGCTCACCCAGGTCGTGTTCTACGGCGCGTGCTGGTTGCCGTGGACGACGGAGACCGGCACGCGGCAGGCGATCCTGTTCGACATCGTCGACGAGAAGTTCTACCTGTTCGACCTGGTCCTGTGGCCGCAGGACGCGCTGCTGCTGGCCGTCGTCCTGATCCTGGCCGCGACCGCGCTGTTCTTCACCACCGCGATCGCCGGGCGCCTGTTCTGCGGCTTTGCCTGTCCGCAGACGGTCTATACGTCGATCTTCGTGTGGATCGAGGCCAGGATCGAGGGCGACCACCTCGCGCGCCTGCGCCTCGACCAGGGCCCGATGTCGGCGCGCAAGCTGCTCATCAAGTCGGTCAAGCACGGCATCTGGGCGCTGGTCGCGGCGTGGACCGCGATCAGCTTCGTCGGCTACTTCACTCCCATCCGCGCACTGCTGCCGGCAATCGTCGGCCTCCAGACCGGCCCGTGGGAAACCTTCTGGCTGCTTTTCTACGCGAGCTTCACCTATCTGCAGGCCGGGCTCGCACGCGAGGCCGTATGCCAGCACATGTGTCCGTACTCGCGCTTCCAGGGCGTGATGATCGATCCGGATACGGCGAACGTCGCCTACGACGTCAAGCGCGGGGAGCCCCGCGGCGCCTTGCGGCGGTCGGGCGACAAGGGCGACTGCATCGACTGCGGAATCTGCGTGCAGGTGTGTCCGACGGGCATCGACATTCGCGACGGACTGCAATACCAGTGCATCGACTGCGGGTTGTGCGCCGACGCTTGCGACGAGGTCATGGACAGGATCGGCACACCGCGCGGCTTGATCCGCTTCATGAGCGAGCGCGAGCTTGCCGGCCAGGCACAGGTTGCCCCAGCCTGGTCGCGGCCGCGGACCCTGGTCTATGTCGGCCTGCTGCTCGTGTTCGCCGCGCTCGGGGTGTGGACACTGAGCGAGCGCGTGCTGTTGCGGGTGGAAGTGCACCGGGATCGCGGCGCCCTCATGCAGGAGACGAGCGCGGGCCGGATCGAGAACAGCTACACCCTCAAGCTCATCAACATGGAAGAGACGACCCGCCAGTTCCGCATCGGCGTGAGCGGCCTGCCCGGGCTGCGGATCGAGGGCGCCGGCGAATTCACGGTCGGGCCGGGCCAGGTGCAGAGCGTCACGCTCACCCTGTCATCCCCGTTCGAAGGCATGCCGTCCGGCGTGCAGCCGATCGTGTTCGAGACGGTGGCGCTGCACGACGCAAGCCTTGCGGTGCGTGAGAAGGGCACCTTCATCCTGCCCTTCCGTTGAAATGGTGGCTCGCAGGCGCGGGATCGCGGCGGGCTGCTCCTGCGCTACTTCACCATCCCCCAGGCCTTGAGCCGGTTGTACGAGTACTGCGCGGCGTTGCCCTGCTGGCTCTGGCGCAGGTAGGCGGCGTAGTGCTGGGCGGCGGCCTGGCGGTTGCCCATGCCTTCGAGCGAGATGCCCTTCAGGAAGGTGATGCCGGCGTCGCCGGGGAGCAGGCGGTCGAAGCGGTCGAGGTTCTGGTAGGCGCGGCCGGCGTCGCGCTGCTGCAGGGCGAGCACGCCGGCGAGCTTGTAGGCCTGCGCCTCCTGCGGGTAGATCTCGCGCGCGTTGTCGGCGTAGTCCACCGCCTTCGCGGTCTGGCCCTGGGCCTGCAGGCACTGGGCCATGCGCAGGTTGCTGGCGTAATCGCGCGGGGTCCTGGCCAGCGCGGTCTGGAATTCGGCCTGCGCCTTGGGGTACTGCCTGGCGGCCATCGCGGTTTCGCCGTTCTTGCAGGCGTCGATGGTGGGGCGGATGCGGCGCAGGCTGGCGGTGCTGTCCATGAAGCGCTCGCGGCGGGCGTCCAGGCTGTTGCTGATGCGGTAGCGCGCGTCGGCCGCGGCCTGCGCGGCCTGCATGCGCTCGCTGCTCATCGGGTGGGTGGAGAACATCGTCTGCAGCAGCGAGGGGGCGGATTTTTCCTCGGCAACCAGCAACTGGTGCAGGCGCACCATGCCGGTCGCCGGGTAGCCGGCCTTGACGAGATATTCCTGCCCGAGCGCGTCAGCCTCGCGCTCGTGCTCGCGCGAGTAGCCGGCGAGCAGGGCGCTGGCGCCGATCTGCCCGCCCATGCTCATCAGCCCGCCCCAGTCGGAGTTCTGTGCCGCCACGTTGAGCCCGGCGAGCGCCGCCTGCGCGACCAGGTTCTGGCCCTGGCGCTGGGCGGCGTGGCGGGCGTTGACGTGGCCGAGCTCGTGGCCGAGCAGGGCGGCGAGCTGGGCCTCGTCGTCGAGGTCGGCGAGGATGCCGCGCGTCACGCCCATCGCGCCGCCGGGGAAGGTGTAGGCGTTGACGTAGTTGGCGTTGAGCACGCGGTAGGAGTAGGGCATCTGCGGACGGTGGGTGAGCGTGCCCATGCGCTGGCCGATGCCGGCGACGTAGCGGTTGACCGCCTCGTCCTGGATGGCGCCGAGGTCCTGCGAGAACTGGTGCGGCGCGACCTGGGCGTCGATCTGCTTCTCCTGCGCCTCGCTCATGCCGACGAGGATGGTCTCGCCGGTGACCGGGGAGGTGGCGCAGCCCGACAGGCCGGCCGCCGCGCCCGCGCCGAGCAGCCACAGCGCCTGGCGGCGGGTGATGCGGTTGCGTTCGAGGCTGCGGGCGAGGTCGTCGAAGAAGCTCATGGCGTTCGCTCGTCGAAGGACATGCGGGGATTGTAGCGGCGCGGAGGAAAGGTCTGGGGCAGGGCAGGGGCGAGGGCGAGGGCGGAGGGTCTGAATCGCGACTCGCGTCGCTCCTACGGCACGCCAAGCGGTGATTTGGAAGAGCGACGCGAGTCGCGATCGGCCGGCGTGCCGGGGTTTTGTGGGAGCGACGCGAGTCGCGATCGGGCGGTGGAGCGGGAAGGGGTGTCGGCGTGGCGGAGCGGCGGCAATCGCGACTTGCGTCGCTCCTACGCATAGGCTGCGCGCTACAGCCACCTTGCCTTGCGGAAGCGCCACCACAGGAAGGTGCTGGCGCTGACGATGATGCCGAGGCCGGCGAAGTAGCCGTACTCCCACTCCAGCTCGGGCATGTGGTTGAAGTTCATGCCCCAGATCCCCGCGAAGGCGGTGGCCACCGCGAAGATGCCGGCCCAGGCCGCGAGGCGCTTGCTGACCTCGGTCTGGTCGATGGTGACCAGCGAGATGTTCACCTGGATCGCGGTGCCGATGGTCTCGCGGACACTGTCGAGCGAGGCGTCGATACGGGCGAGGTGGTCATACACGTCGCGGAAGTAGTGCCGGCTCTTGGCGCAGACCTCGGGCACACGCCCGCTGTGCAGCTTGCCGGCGGCCTCCATCAGCGGCAGCACGGCGTGCTTGAGCAGGGTGACCTTGCGCTTGAGGCGATAGAGGCGGCGCATGTTGGTGTTGCCCGCACCCTTGGTGAAGATGCCCTCCTCGAGCGCCTCGACCTCGGTCTCGAGCTTGTCGATGAGCGGGAAGT
>JAKJFB010000869.1:265-581 GCA_022705125.1 Pseudomonadota bacterium | reverse complement strand
GTATACATACCCAGCTTATGCCGCCGTGTAAGTTCGCTGGATAGCATGGCGCCCACCGTGCGGTGTATGTTGCGGATGTTGATGGAGAAGCGGACGGGGGCCTTGCGGTCCAGTGCCGGTTTCGCTTTTTCCATAATAACGTGGTCCAAAGCCTTGTCTATACCGTGGTCCTGCGTTTTTGTGCAGTACAGGGCTGAGTTTTTCCAGGGCGGCTCACAGTGCAGAATCCGCGAAAAGTCGAGGTACCGCGCCTTCCAGTGCTCAGGAAGGGGATCGAATTCAAGCATGTCCGCACGGCCAACCATTTCATTCAGGG
>JAKJFB010000869.1:0-240 GCA_022705125.1 Pseudomonadota bacterium | reverse complement strand
CTCCTCGGCTACGAAGAAAAAGTAACGCACCACGTATTCGGGTTTTCCGCTGAATTTCTTGCGCAGCTCGGGGTCCTGGGTGGCCACGCCCACGGGACAGGTGTTCAGGTGGCACTTGCGCATCATAATGCAGCCGCTGACGATCAGAGGGGCTGTGGCAAAACCAAATTCTTCCGCGCCGAGCAGGGCCGCAACGGCGACATCACGCCCTGTTTTTAACTGACCATCCACCTGGACGCG
>JAKJFB010000868.1:348-581 GCA_022705125.1 Pseudomonadota bacterium | reverse complement strand
CCTGCCGTGCCGTGGGATCCAGCGTGGCGAAGAGCATGTCGCGTGCGAGCATGCCGGCTTGTGTAAGGCGGTTGAAGAGCGTCGACTTGCCGGCGTTGGTGTAGCCGGCGAGCGCGACGATCGCCATCCCCCGCCGCCCGCGCCGCTGCTGGAGGCGCGTGCGTTCGATCTCGGCGAGCTCGCGCTTGAGCCGCTGGAGGCGATGGCGCAGCATCCGGCGGTCGGCCTCGAGC
>JAKJFB010000868.1:0-257 GCA_022705125.1 Pseudomonadota bacterium | reverse complement strand
CCGCCGCGTGAGGCGCGGCAGCAGGTAGGAAAGGCGGGCGAGCTCGACCTGGGTGCGCGCCTCGCGGCTGCGGGCCCGCTGATGGAAGAGCTCGAGGATCAGCCCGCTGCGGTCCATCACCTGGCGGTCCACGAGCTCCTCGAGGTTCTTCACCTGCCCACCGCTCAGGTCGTCGTCGAAGAGGACGAGGTCGGCGCCGAGCGCCGCCGCCTCCTGACCGATCTCTTCGGCCTTGCCCCGACCCACGAAGGTGCCGG
>JAKJFB010000867.1 GCA_022705125.1 Pseudomonadota bacterium | reverse complement strand
GCGGGCATGGTCTTCGACATAGAGCCAGTCCCGGATCTGGTCGCCTTTGCCGTATATGGGGAGGGGCCTGCCCTCCAGGGCGTTGAGGATTGTGAGCGGGATGAGTTTCTCGGGGAACTGGTAGGGGCCGTAGTTGTTCGAGCAGTTTGTCACCACTGTCGGCAGCCTGTATGTCCGGTGCCATGCCCTGACAAGATGATCCGAACTGGCCTTACTTGCGGAGTAGGGGGAACTTGGGGCATATGGGGTGTTTTCGGTAAAAAGCCCGATATATGGTGGAAGCGGAACTCGCTCTTCTTATCGAGAGGCAACGTCTCCCAGTATTTCCGGGCTGCCTCGAGGAGGGTATAGGTTCCAACAATATTAGTCTGGATAAACGCCGCGGGGCCATCAATTGAGCGGTCAACGTGCGATTCGGCGGCCAGGTGCATGACAATATCCGGTTGATACTGCTCAAATACCCTTTCCAGTCCGAACGGATCGCAGATGTCTATCTGTTCAAAATGATAGTGTGGACTACTTTCTATCTCTTTGAGCGACTCCAGATTGCCCGCGTAGGTTAACTTGTCGAGATTTACTAC
>JAKJFB010000866.1 GCA_022705125.1 Pseudomonadota bacterium | reverse complement strand
CGACCTCCCCGGCCGCGAACGCGGCCCTGGTCAGATCGGGTTGCAGGTCCGCATCGCGCGCGGGAACGGCCGAGTGGTCGTCCGCCCTCGCGGTCACGATCGCCGTCGAGGAAGCGTCGGTGGTCGATGCGGGCACCGTGTTCGCGGTCGCCGACGGCGCCAGCGGCACCGCATCGCTGACGGCAAAAATGCTTTCGACCTGCGACTCCGAACCGTACTGGGCGCCCTGCCCCTCCGCCGGGGTCGCCAGCAGAACGGAAGAGGTCAGCGAAGGATCGGCGGAGAGGAGAAACCGCGGCTCGAGTGCCTCCATCTCGAACCGGGCCGGCCTTTTGTACGCGGACGTTCTCAAACTGAATCCATCCCCGCAGAACACCGTATCCTCAGCCGGGGGCAGACTGCGCCTCCGCCCGGCTAATGTCAACCTCCATGTGCAGGTTTTTTTGCGGACCGTTACCCGGGGAGGTATTTCCGGGGTCTGGGGAGGAAAGGGCCCATTTCCCCCGGCGTTGAAAGACCGATGCCGGATGCCTGCTTTCGGTGCAGACCGGGGACGGTTGAACGGGCACAATGCGGTAGAGTC
>JAKJFB010000865.1:339-584 GCA_022705125.1 Pseudomonadota bacterium | reverse complement strand
CCACGGTTCGCGCGGCCTGACCAGCGCGCCGCTGTGCGCCGAGGCCATCGCGGCGGCGATCACGGGCGAGCCCTCGCCGCTGTCGCGGCGCCTGCAGCGCACGCTGTCGCCGGCACGCTTCCTGATCCGCCGCATCATCAAGGGACAGTTGCCGTGATGGCGGCTTTGCGCCGCTGCCGGCGCAGGCTCGCGGCAGTGCTGGTGCTGGCGGGCCTGGCGCCGGTCGCCTGCGGGGAGGCCGACAC
>JAKJFB010000865.1:0-234 GCA_022705125.1 Pseudomonadota bacterium | reverse complement strand
GCCGCGGCCGCTGCACTCGGTGGATCTGCCGCGCCGCTGGTTCGCCGAGGGGATCGCGCCGCACCAGGGACGGCTGTTCCTGCTCACCTGGCGCGAGGGCGTGGCGCAATCCTTCAGCCTGCCGCAACTGCAACCCGGGGCTACCTTCAGGTACGCGGGCGAAGGCTGGGGACTGACCAGCGACGGCTCGCAACTGATCCAGAGCGACGGCAGCAACGTGCTCACCTGGCGCGA
>JAKJFB010000864.1 GCA_022705125.1 Pseudomonadota bacterium | reverse complement strand
GCCCGGGTGGGTCAGCCACTGCGCGCTGTTGACCATGGTGACGCCGTTGCCCTCGGTGCCGGCGTAGTACTCCCAGATCACCGGGCCCCACCAGGCGATCATCTGCTTCTTCACTTCCACCGGGCAGGGCGCGGCGGCATGGATGGCCACCCGCAGCGAGCGCAGGTCGTACTGCCTGCGCACGGCCTCGGGCAGCTTGAGCATGCGCACGAACATCGTCGGCACCAGCTGGGTGTGGGTGATCTGGTGCTGCTGCACCAGCTGCAGGTAGCGCTCGGGGTCGAAGTGCTCCATCACCACCACCGTGCCGCCCAGGCGCTGCACGCGCAGCGTGTAGCGCAGCGGCGCGGCGTGGTACAGCGGCGCGGGCGACAGGTAGCGCATGCCTTCCTCGCATTGCCACAGCTTGGCCAGGAAGTGGAACAGCGCGATCGGCTCGCTGGGCGGGTTCTCGGGCAGCGGCCGCAGGATGCCCTTGGGCCGGCCGGTGGTGCCCGACGAGTACAGCATCGGCGTGCCCAGCCATTCGTCGGCGATCGGTGTCTCGGGGAACGGCGCCACCGCGTCGGCAAAGTCGACGAAAC
>JAKJFB010000863.1 GCA_022705125.1 Pseudomonadota bacterium | reverse complement strand
GGAGCAGGGCTATGTGCAGACTCGGGATTATCTTGGCGTGGGGGGCATGAAGATCTTCCGGGACGAGGTCTGGGGAAAGCTCCGTTTCGTCTTTCAGGCGGATCATCGCTACTATAAGCGCCACGGGTTTTATGATTTTCCCCATAAGGATATCAAGACCCGCCGAACGAATCTGATGATGACCCTCCTGACGAAGATTCCCCCGTTCCGGAAGAAATTTCTCAAGGTACTGGAAAAGGAAATGGTCAAACCGTTGAAAAAGGTCGTGGCAGACAAATGAGACCGGGCCGGGTAAAAGGCGGCCTTGGGCGTGTATAGCCGTCTTCCGTGACAGCCTGCCGTGATGTCCGTTGAAAGGTCCTGCCCAATCTGCTATGTCGGGAAAAACAGCCATCAAGAAAGGACGAGTAGATGAAAGAAATAAAAATCATGCCCTGTCTGGACATGAAAGAGGGGCGGGTGGTCAAGGGGGTGCACTTCGTGGATATCCGCGATGCCGGAGATCCTGTGGAGAACGCCGCCTTTTATGAACGGGAGGGGGCGGATGAACTGGCCATGCTGGACATCGCCGCGACGGTGGAGAACC
>JAKJFB010000862.1 GCA_022705125.1 Pseudomonadota bacterium | reverse complement strand
GCTCCTGTTTTTGCTCCTGGCGCTCCAGGGCCTCCCTCTGCGGATTCACTTCCAGGTCTGCCATGAGCTGAGCTGTCCCTTTTATTTCGTCCTCGCTCCTCATCTTGTAACTGCCGCCCACTTGCCCCAGGGCATCCTGGTAGCTCATCTGTTGAGGCTTATAAACCTGAGCGTTGGGGTTCGAGTGAGTCGGTTTATTGGCTACCATGCTGGCTATCTGCCCCTGGAGCTGCTTATCATAATTACTAGACCCGCCGATACTCAGCCCTGAGCCCATGCTTAAACTTCCGCCCCCGCTCTTTTTAACCGCGGACGTAGCAGTGAATGTCCGTGATTGAGGGCTCGGGCTCGGGCTCGGGCTCGGGCTCTGTTGCTTTTGCTCCCATGCCCCGCTTTTTGGATTAAGCGACCATATGCCGGATTGGGGATTGGGGTCGTTTCCCCTTAATACACTTGCAGCGATGGGGTCTTTCACCGTGGTTCCATCGTTAGCCTTATAAGGCTGCCAGGCTATCATTTTTATCCCTCCTCTATGAAATAGTTTCCTCTAACCCATAAGCGATGACTTCTATCGCGTTTTCTGTTTCC
>JAKJFB010000861.1:278-589 GCA_022705125.1 Pseudomonadota bacterium | reverse complement strand
CGGTCGCGGCGCAGGTCTTCCGCTGCGACCGGGTCCGGGCGCGGTGGCTCGAGAGCGTCGCCCGCGGCACGGTGCTCGTGGAGACCGGCGGCGCGGTGCCCGGCCAGGTCAACGGCCTCGCGGTGGTGCAGCTCGGCTCGTTCGCTTTCGGGCATCCGGCGCGGATCACCGCCCGCGTGCGCCTGGGCGAGGGCGAGGTCGTCAACATCGAGCGCGAGGTGGAGCTCTCCGGGCCGCTGCACTCGAAAGGGGTGCTCATCCTCACCGGTTTCCTCGGCGACCGGTTCGCGCGCGAGCGGCCGCTCGCCTTC
>JAKJFB010000861.1:0-268 GCA_022705125.1 Pseudomonadota bacterium | reverse complement strand
GTCGTACGGCGGCATCGATGGCGACAGCGCCTCGATGGCCGAGCTCTGCGCGCTGCTCTCGGCGATCGCCGACGTGCCGCTGCGGCAGTCAGTGGCGATCACCGGCTCGGTCGATCAGCGCGGCCGGGCGCAGCCGATCGGCGGGGTGAACGAGAAGATCGAGGGGTTCTTCGACGTCTGCCGCCTGGGCGGGCTCACCGGCGAGCAGGGGGTGATCGTTCCGGAGAGCAACCTGGAGCACCTGATGCTCCGCGCCGACGTGGTGGCG
>JAKJFB010000860.1:287-590 GCA_022705125.1 Pseudomonadota bacterium | reverse complement strand
TCTCAAGGAAGTCGAAGGCGCCCTTCTTCAGGCTGCTGACCACCATCGGGATGTCGCCGTGGCCGGTGAGGAAGAGCACCGGGTTGCGGATGCCGCGCGCCAGCAGCGCCTCGTGCAGCTGCAGCCCGCTCAGGCCCTCCATGCGCACGTCGAGCAGGAACACGCCCTGGGGTTGCGACGGCAGCGCGGCGAGCAGGTCCGCCCCGCTGGCGTGGGCCTGCACGCGCAGGCCGCGCGATTGCAGCAGGAAGGCCAGCGCGTCGCGCACCGCCTCCTCGTCGTCGACCAGGTAGACGCTCAGTT
>JAKJFB010000860.1:0-269 GCA_022705125.1 Pseudomonadota bacterium | reverse complement strand
CTCGGACATGGCAGCGAGAAGGAAAAACGCGCCCCGCCCAGCGGCGAGGCGCCGGCGTCGAAGGCGCCGTGGTGCGCCTCGACGATGCTGCGGCAGATGGCCAGGCCCATGCCCATGCCCTCGGCCTTGGTGCTGTAGAAGGGCGCAAAGAGCTGCTCGGGCGTGCGGCCGGCCAGGCCGGGGCCGTTGTCGTCGACGTCCACGCGCACGAAGCCGCCGACCCGCTGGCTGTGCAGCACGATGCGGCGCGGCGCGGCGCGCTCGCGCAG
>JAKJFB010000085.1 GCA_022705125.1 Pseudomonadota bacterium | reverse complement strand
GTCGCGGGCCGCTGCCCGAGCCCGACAATCCCGCGTATCGCGAGCCATCGGCGCCCGAGCACCCATCGCTGCCGCGGACACGCCGTACCGGTGGTGCCCCGAGCGCCGATGATCAGGCGCATGCGGCGCCGGTGGCGCGACTCATGCCGATGGTCAGGGCGATGCGATTCTAGACACACCCCGAGCGCCATTGATCAGATCGACACCCGGTTGTCGGCTCCGCGTGACGCCATCACCCACGGCAGCTGCAGCAGGATGAAGCCGGCCAGTGCGGCGGCCATCATCGCGCCGATGCGCCAGGGCCAGGGGCCGAGCAGGTCGAGCAGCGTGGGTTGCGGCAGGGTCACCGGGCCCACGTAGCCGTAGTTGAAGCCGCTGAGCAGATCGAAGGGCAGGATCAGCGCGAGGTACAGCAGCGCCAGCGCGTAGGCCTGCGCGCATTCGCGCCAGCGCGGCCGGAACCCCTCCACCACGAGCGCATAGACGGCCGCACCGGTGATGTTGGCGTGCGGTATCCAGAACATCCAGAACGCGATACTGGCCGGACCGTGGTGCAGATCGGGCGTCGCGATCGCCTGCACGCTGAATCCCAGCCCCCAGAAATACAGCACCCCGAGCAGCAGCCGGGTGCGCCGCCACAAGGCCAGCGGCGCCAGGATGCCCGCGATGTCGCAGATATGCAGCGGCAGGTTCTCCGAGGCCACGTAAACCGACGGCAGCAGTTGCCCGCCGTTGGCCGCGAGCCAGGCCAGCGCCATCGAGGCGCACAGCCACGCCCGCCAGCGCGCCGCGAGCGGGCCGCCCGCCACCCGCCGCCCGACGACGACCAGCGCCAGCCACAGCGCGGCAAAGAACAGTACCGTCGCGAGGTGCAGCGCGGAGAAATTCTCGAAGCGCAGCGCCCACTCAGGCATCGCGGGTGCCCGGCGCGCGCCTCACTCCTGCAGCAGGTCGAAATCGAACTTGCTGATGCCGCAGTCCGGGCACTCGAAATCCTCGGGAACGTCTTCCCAGCGCGTGCCCGGCGCGATGCCCTTGTCCGGCAGGCCGAGGGCTTCGTCGTAGATGAAGCCGCAGATCACGCATTCCCATTTCCTGTAGACGCTCATGTATCACTCCATCCAGAAATCATTTGCGCCTGCGGGCCCGCGGCGCGCTCTGCGCGCGCGCATGCAACCGGTCGAGGCAGGCGCGGAAGGTCCGGCTCACCGCCGTGGTGTTCTTGATCATCTCGAGGTAGGGCCAGGTGATGCGCGCGCCGATCGCCACGAACTCCGTCTCCTCGGCGTGCGACTGGTCGCTGAACAGCTTGAATACATGCGCCGGACTGCGCGGCGGAACCAGCGTGATGTCGCCGCGGTAGTCCTGGATCAGCACCGAGCGCAGCTTGTCTATCGCGAAGTTGACATTGTCGAACGGAATGCCCTTCTGCACCAGCTGCATCGAGAAATTGGTGGTTTCCTTGAACAGGCGCGTCGCGTATTGCCGCATCATCGAGGAGACGTCGTTGCCCTGGTGCGCGCTGCGCGAAGCGAAGGGCAGCACCAGCGGGTTCACCAGGCTCACGATCGAGTGGTTCACGCCGTAGAGTCGCGTCAGGCGGCGTATCGGAAGGTCGTCGCCGATCGATCCATCGAGGAACTTGCGGTTCTTCAGGTAGGGGATGATCTCGCCGTTGATGGTCTTGCCCAGCAGTTCCACGGGCGGCAGCAGGAACGGTGCGGCGCAGGAGGCGCGCACTGCGCTGTTGATCACCACGTTCGGCGAGGTGCGGTAATTCAGCAGCCGGCCCTCGTCGAGCGGGTCGTAGGCCGAGACCGTGATGTTGATCGCGCGGCCGCTGTGGCGGAAGGCCTCCTGGAAGCTCATCTCGCCGATGCGCTCCTTCAACTTGACGTTGAAATGCTCGACGTCGAACAGGTGGGTGCGCGGCGGGGAGTTCCACTTGATCAGCCCGACCAGCGATTCGCGGTGCGCCATCACCTCGCGCAGCTCCTCGTCGCTGTGCGTGCCGAGCATCGCGGCGACGATCGAGCCGGCGCTGGAACCCGAGATCACGTGCGGCAGCAGGCCGTTCTCCCACAACGACTTCACCACGCCCATGTGGTAGATACCGAGCGCGGCGCCGCCGCTGAGCATCAGGCTGGACTGGCCGAAGGTCTGGCTGGTGGCCTCGAAGAACTCGATCTTCTCCGCGAGCGTTATCTCGCCCGATTCGTCATCGCAGAGCCAGTCCAGCGCTTCGCAGACTTCGTCGAGGTAGTGCTCGATCAGACGCTTGGTGCCGAAACGCGTGAAGCGGTACAGCATCGGGTTGGAGATGTTTCCGAGGTTGCCGTGCAGGCCCTCCTGCAGGATGAACATCAGGCGGCGCTGGTAGCCGCCCTCGCGCGCGCCCAGGATCTGCGCCAGGCGGCGCTGGATCAGTTTGAAGTCATAGAACGGCGAGGCATCGGTGAATTTCCACTCCTCCAGCCCCGCCTCCTTGTCGTAGCTCATCGCCGCCTCGCGCCAGGCGCCGTAACTGGCGGCACTTTCCAGTGCCTGCTCCAGGCGCGCCAGGCGGCGGTTGCGCCGTCCGAGCTGGGCGAAGTCCGGCAGGACCTCTGCCAGCGCACGCATCGCCGGACGGATCACCAGCCGGCCCGTCAGCGGCATCTCGAATATGGATGACGATTGCCTGTCCGTTCGCTGGCGCAATTTGCTGCCTCCCCGGGGGTACATCACGATGAGCTTATTATGTCACGTCCGGGCGATTGGCAAGCGCCCGCCGACGGCGCACAATCTTGATGTGAATCAGGGCCGGGGAACAGGGAATGAGCCGCATCTACATCCAGCGCGATCACGAGCTCGACAACCGGACGCTGCGCAAGCGCGCCGAGCGGCTGGCCAAGCAGTTGCAGAGCGAGTTCGGGGGAAATTACCGCTGGGAAGGCAATACCGTCCACTACAACTATTCCGGCGGGATCGATGCGCGCCTGACGCTGCAGGATGCGGACATCCTGGTCGACGTGAAGCTCGGGGTGCTGATGCTGATGCTGAAGAAGCGCCTGCACCAGGAAATCGAGGGTTACCTCGACGAGCACCTCGCCTGAGCGCCAGCCCCCTCCTCACATCGGGCGCAACACCCCGCGTTCCTCCAGTTCCAGCAGCAGCAGGTGCTGCAGCAACTTTTCCTTCGGCGTGTCCGGATGCGCCAGCCCGATCCGCTCGAGGTAAGGCCGCGCCTGCTCCTCGTCCACCTCGGTCATGAACGAGCGGATCACGGCGCGCAACAGGTGCGCGGGCTGTTCCATCAGGGCCTTGATGTCCTTCAGGCTGCCACCCAGCGCGATCTCCTCGGGCGTGAAGTCGGTGCCCAGCGGAAACGCCGGAAAATAGCCGCGCTCGCGCCACGGGCCGAGCGCCGCGGCGATTCGCCCGGGCAGGTTGTGGCGCCGGGACTCGGGGATCTCCCAGTGCGGATCGATCTTGCCGCTCGCGCGCGCGGCCTCCAGCAACTCGGGCTGGAAACGCGAATCGGCGATGCCGAGCAGCGCCTGGATGATTTCCTGGTCGCTGCGCCCGCGCAGGTCCGCCGCTCCGTACTCGGTGACCACGATGTCGCGCAGGTGACGCGGGATCGTGATGTGGCCGTAGTGCGGCACGATGTTCGAACGCAGCGCCTTGCCTGCCCCGCGCGTGGCGCGGATGCAGATGATCGAGCGCGCACCGGGCAGCTCGTGGGCCTGGGCGACGAAGTTGTACTGCCCGCCGACGCCGCTGACGACCTCGCCGCTCTCCAGTCCGTCGGAGACCACGGCGCCGCTCAGCGTGACCATCATGCCGGTATTGACGAAGCGCGCATCGCGCCGCTGCAGCTCGCGCAGCACCGGCTCGTCGATGCGGTTGATGCGCCGCACGCTGTCCATGCCGATCAGCTCGGACTCCTCGCGCGGCATCGCGGCAAGCGCCTCGTAGAAATCGCGCGGCCCCAGGAAGAACCCCCCGTGCATGTGGATGCCCCCGAGCAGCTTCTCGCCGAGCGCGAATGCGCACACGGCCGCGAGCGCGGCCTCATCGCCGATATCGGCCGGGCACTCGCTCGCGCCGCGCGCCAGCATGCCCTCGCGCCACTGCACCGCGGCATCGAACACGCCCCACTGCTTCAGCAGCGCGACGTCGGCTGCCGCGAGCGGCGATCCGAGGGCGCCGGTGTCGCGCAGCGCCGCGAGCAACGCCCGGTCGGGGCGCTCCGAACCGCTCTGGTTCAGCGCGCGCTGCAGGCCCGGATGGTCGTAGACCCGGCGCCTGACGATGCCCGCGCGCAGCAGGTGCAGGAAACCGTTGACGAACATCTCGCTGCAGCCGTAAAGACCCGTCTCGAAACGCCCCAGGCCGCCGATGCATTCTGCAAGTGCGGCATCCGTGCCGAGCGCCGCGATCACCTCGCGGTACGCGGCATTCTCCTCGTGGCGCAGCCGGCTCGAGTAGACGATGGCGTCGCCGAGCGAGCCGATGCCGATCTGCAGCGTGCCGCCGTCGCGCAGCAGCGCGCTCGTGTGCACGCCGATCGCGAAGTCGGTGACGCCGACCGAGAGATTGGGCGCCGCGAACAGCGTCTTGTCGTATTCCGGATTGGCCAGCACGGCGTCGAAGCACTCCGGTTCGACGAGCGCGCGGTTGTACATGAAGGGCATGTCGGCGTGGACCTGCGCGATGGCCATGCACGGCACGCCGCGCGCGCGCTGCTCGCCCATCCACGGCAGCAGGTCGAGCGAGGTGTCGGTGTTCGAGGACAGGCTCAGCATGCGCCGGCCGTCGACCTCGCGGCTGGCCACCAGCTGCACCAGCACGTTCAGGCCGCGATCGATCAGGTCGCGCGAGGCGAAGGTGTAGTTGCTGGAGACGTAGTCGCGCTGCGCCTGCGCCACACCCTTCATCGACCCGGCGCGGAAGTAGAACTCGTGCACGCGCACGTTGGGCGGCAGGGTGCCCTCGCGCAGCGCCGCCATGTAGTCCAGTTCCTCGTAGCTGCCGAACTGCCGTGCGATGAACGGTCCAAGGAAGCGCTCCTCGATCTCGGACCCCGGCCGCGGCTTCTCCAGCGACAGGCCGGTGAACACCGTGAGCTCGATCTGTGGATCGGCGAGCGCGCGCCGATAGAAGGCGTTGAGCAGCTGGTTCGGCTTGCCGATGCCGATAGGCGTCCCCACCATCAGGCGCTTGCCGACGCGCGCGATGGCGGCTTCCACGCATTGCTCCACCGTGCGGTACTCGATTGCTGACGACGCCACGACACTGCCCCTGCTGACATGATGGTGCGTCGATAGTAGAGTCGGGCGCATCGACACGGCAACCGGCCCGGCTCGCGATCGTGCCGGCGCTTGATCCGGATCAGCCCGCCGGGCGGATTCCTGGGCTGCGAAGCGGTCGAACGGCAAAGGGCGAGGAGATCGACATGGACACGGCGCGAACCACGCGGTCACGGTGCGGCTGGATGCTCTCCATCGCGCTGGCCGGCGCATTCCCGGCACAGGGCGCGACCGTCTACAGGACCGTCGATGCCGAAGGCAAGGTCAGTTTTTCCGACACGCCGCCTCCGCCAGGCTCCGCCACCGAGGTCATCGAAATGCGCGACACCCACGCCGGCCCCGATCCCGAGGCGGCCGAACGGCTGGAGCAGATGCGCGCGACCACCGACCGCTTGCGCGAGGACCGCCTGGCGCGCGAGCAGGAGCGCGCGATGCCACCGGCTCCCGTCTACCCCGGATACCCCGAACAGGCTCAGGAAGACAGCGCGCGGCGCGATGAGGCGCAACCCTGGCTGGTGCCGTATTACCCGCCCTACCGGCGCTGGCACGGTGGTGGCGACCATCGCCCGATGCCACGTCCCCCGTATGCCGCACCCGAACCACTGCCCTCGGGCAGCGGCGCGCTCAGCCCGCGCGGATTGAAGGCGCGCCTGCGCGAGGCGCGCTGAGCGCTGACCTAAGGCTCTCGGTCCAGGCTGAAGCGTCCGCCGGCAAGTTGCGCCTCGCGGTGGCAGCATTCCTCGCTCTCGAGCCGGTCCATCAGTGCCTGGTCCAGTGTATTGGCCAGGGTGCGCGTCCCGTCGGGCAGGTCCAGCAGCGCCACGCCGCACACGCGCTGATCGTTGTGATGCATCACGGTGTAGCCGCAGATGCGCGCCACGCCGTCCGCGGGAGGCACCACCACGCGCGGCGGTGATTCTGCGGCAACCTCCGCGCTCACGTCCGCGAACACGAAGCCGCGCGGGCCCGGCTCGGCGGACCACACGCCGAATCCCTGCTTGGTCAGGTATCCCGACACCGAGCTCACCAGCCCGCTCGAACCAGGCTTGTCACGCAGCAGCTCGGCCATGCGCGCGGTGGCCTGCAGCACGTAGTTGTTCAGCGGCCCGCCCGCGAAGGGCATGCCGCCGGTCACGGTCCAGTCGCGATCGGCCGGGATGCCGAGCTCCGCGGCGTAGAGCTCCACCGCGACCGGGAAGCAGGAATACAGCTCGACGAAGTCGAGCGCCCCGGGCGCGAGCCCGGACAGCTCCAGCGCGCGCTGTCCGGCGATGCGCGCCCCCGGCAGGCGGTGCAGCGCGGGGCGCTCGGACAGGGCGAGCATGTGGTTCGATTCCGTGCTCGCGCGCGGAAACACCCAGCGGCTGCGCGCAATGCCGAGCGCCTCGGCGCGCGCCGCCGGGCACAACAGCAGCGCCGCGGCCTGGTCCACGTTCCACGAGGTGTTGTGCAGCCGGGTGTACGGAAAGGCCAGCATGCGGTTGCGCGGCGTGGCGTCGCGGATCTCCGCCGGCGCGAGGCGCTCGCGCTTCCAGGCGTGCGGGTTGTCCGCGGCGATCTCGCTGAAGCGGCTGTACATCGCCGCCAGGCGGTCGCGGTGCTCGGCCACGCCGAGGCCCTGCGCGGCGCGAAAGGCACTCTCCACGAGCGCGTAATAGCCCACCGGCATCATGCCCAGGCCCGAGTCGATCTCCAGCGGCAGCTGCAGTTCCTCCTGCGGCGTCAGCACCTCGTCGGGCGCCTCGTCGAAGGGCGTCTCGGCGGCCTCGGTGCCCGCGATCTGTGCCTGCAGTGCGCGAAAGCGCGCCTCGCCCCCCACCACGATGGCGGTCTCGATCTCGCCTGCCGCGATGCGCGCGCAGGCATCGCCGATCAGCGTCTGCTGCAGGATGCCGACCTTCGCATAGACGGTGCGCGCACCCTCGGCTCCGATCGCGCGCGCGATCATCCGCGCCGGGTCCGCATAGCCCCAGAGCCCTTGCGGCACGTAGATGCGCTGCGCCTCGGCCGGCAGCAGCGGTGCGCCGCAGTCGGCGCCGGCCGCGCGCACGGCGTCGATCATCAGCTGCACCGCCTCTCGCGCCTTCGCGGGATCCTTTTCCTTCTGCTCGACGATGCCGATGCCCACGAGCACCGGCGTGCGCGGATCGATTCCCTTCATTGCTGCTCCCTTGCTGCTGGTCGATGAGCGGATGGACGGCCGCGCTCAGAGCGCGGCGACGATGCGGTCGCGGTAGCCCGCCACCAGCGCGCGCAGCGCCTCGGGGGTGCTGTCGCCGGCCTCGTAGGCGGCGATGATCAGGCGCCCGGCGCCGGCGTCGCGGTAGGCGCGCGCGAGCCCGATGTCGAAAGTCGCGCCGGGACGCCAGCTCGCGGGCCACACCGTGACCGAAAAGCCCTCGAGGCCGCGTCCGGCCCCGGCAGCGGTGGCGCGTATCGTCGCCATGCGCGCCGCGAGATCCTCCGGCGAGATCACGTAGGGATAGAAGCCCTCCCCGCGCAGCCCGGCGCGGCGCGCCGCGGCTTCGGAGCTGCCGCCGATGTAGAACGGGATGCCGCCGGGCTGAACGGGCTTGGTGTCGCAGAACACCCGCTCGAAGCGCACGAAGTCGCCGCGAAAAGTGGCCGGGTCGTCGCGCCACAACGTGCGCATGGCGTCGAGGCATTCGTCGAGCCGCCTTCCGCGGTCGGCATAAGGCACGCCGACGGCCTCGTATTCCTCTTTCTGCCAGCCGATGCCGATGCCAACCTGCAGGCGTCCGCCCGAGAGCGCATCGAGCGTGGCCAGGCGCTTGGCCAGCACCGCCGCGCTGTGCTGCGGGCCGATCAGCACGCCGGTGGCGAGGCGCAGGCGCTCCGTGCAGGCGGCCGCGAAGCTCAGCCACTCGAGCGGGTCCGGCATCATGGTGTCGGGAGCCACCGGCGCGCGGCCGTCCGCGGAATACTCGTAGCGCGGCTCGTAGTCCTGGGCCATGATCACGTGCTCGGGCATCCACACCGATTCGGCGCCCTCCTCTTCCAGCATCGCGAGGAAGCCTCGCACCCAGCGCGGGTCGTTGCTGAAGCGCCGGTCGCAGACCGGTATCACGCCAAATTGCATCGTCCTCTCCCTGCGGGTCAATTGATCCGGACGGCGGCAATGTCCGCATGACTGCGGACCTACGTGTTCAGCAGCTCGCGCAGCTGATACTTGAGCACCTTGCCGGCGGGGTTGCGCGGCATCTCGTCGACGAGATGCAGCCGCAGCGGCAGCTTGTAGCGCGCGAGCTTCTCGCCCGCGAAACTGCGCAGTTCCTCCAGCGTGAGCGTGCCGCCGGGGACCGGGCGCACCACCGCGGTGACGGCCTCGCCCCACTTCTCGTCGGGAAGGCCGATCACCGCGACCTCGGCGATCGCCGGGTGCTCGTAGAGCACGCTCTCGACCTCGGCCGGATAGACGTTCTCGCCGCCCGTGATGACCATGTCCTTGACGCGGTCGCACAGGTACAGGAAACCGTCGGCATCGAAGTAGCCGACGTCGCCGGTGTGAAACCAGCCCTCGGCGTCTATGGCGTCACGGGTGGCTTCCGGGCGGTTCCAGTAGCCCTTCATGACGTTGGGCGCGCGCACGCAGACCTCGCCGCGCTCGCCGTGCGCGAGCGGGTGGTTGTGCGCGTCCACCACGCGCACATCGCCGTAGAGCGGCGGCTGCCCCGCCGAGCCGAGCTTGGACCCGATCCAGCGGCTGCCAAGGAACGAGGCAAAGGGCGCGGTCTCGGTGAGGCCGTAACCCTGGCACAGGCGGATGCCGCGCGCCTGGTAGGCGCGCAGCAGCGCCTCGGGCACCGGCGCGCCGCCGCAGATCAGGATGTCCACGCTGGAGAGATCCGCGCCGGCGAAGCCGGGGTGCTGCGCCATGAACAGGAACATCGCGGGCGCGCCGAACATCGTCGTGACGCGATAGCGCGCGATGTCCTCCAGCACCAGTGCCGGATCGAAGCTGCGGTGCAGCACCACGTGCCCGCCGCCCTGCAGCCCGATCAGCGTGGTGACGTTGAGCCCGCCGATGTGGAACAGGGGCGCGGCGGTGAGGCTCACGTCGCCCGCGAAATTCTCCGGCCCGAAGCGCGCGTTGACGTTGTTCCAGAAGATATTGCCGTGCGTCAGCATCGC
>JAKJFB010000859.1 GCA_022705125.1 Pseudomonadota bacterium | reverse complement strand
GCCCTACGTGATTTGCGACGAGGTGGACGCGTACAAGTGGGACGTCGGAGGCGAGGGCGACCCGATGACGCTGATTGAAAACCGCCAGCGCACCTTTTCCCGCGCAAAAACCTTTCTTGTCTCGACGCCCACCAATGCCGACGAGTCGCGCATCGACCAGGCGTACCAACGCAGCGATCGCCGGCGGTATCACGTGCCATGCCCGCACTGCGGCGACTTCCACTACCTCAAGTTCGACAATCTCAAGTGCCGCACCGAGATTGCCGAGACCGCCACGCCGGGTGCCGCTGAAGCCAAGGTTGTGGTCGACGCCTGGTACGTCTGCGAATCCTGCGGTGCCGAGATCCTCGAAGGCGAAAAGCCGGCCATGCTCGCCCGCGGCCGCTGGATTGCCGAGCGCCCGCGCGTCAAGCTAGTGCGCGGCTACCACATCAACGCGCTCTATGCCCCGATCGGCCTCGGCTTAAGCTGGCGCCAGGTCGCACAGAAGTGGGTCGACGTGCAGGGCGACACCGCCGCGCTCAAGGCGTTTGTCAATACCTATCTCGGCGAAGTCTGGCGCGAAGAAGGCGACGGCGCCGACGCCGCCA
>JAKJFB010000858.1 GCA_022705125.1 Pseudomonadota bacterium | reverse complement strand
GTTTCTTGGTCGTGACCAGCGGGAAGCCCGCGGCCAGGTCGAAACGCATCTGGTAGCCGAACACGCTGCGCGTGCCGGTGCCGGTGCGGTCGGCCTTGTCGGCGCCCTGGTCGAGCACATGCCGCAGCAGATCGAGATAGGCCTGCATCAGGCGCTCCGGCGACGATAGGCCATGGCCAGGAACATGACGCCGACCGCGATCAGCGGCAGCGACAGCGCCTGCCCCGTCGTCATCCAGCCGAAGGCGATATAGCCCATGTGTGCATCCGGTTCGCGCGCGAATTCGACAACGAAGCGACCGAGGCCGTAGACCAAAGCGAACACGCCGCTGGCCGCGTAGCGCGGACGCTCGCGCCGCGTGAACCACAACATCACGCCACCGAGCACCACGCCTTCGAGGAAGGCCTGGTACAGCTGTGACGGATGGCGCATCTCGTGGTTCAGCAGCCCTTGCGCGGCCTGCGCCTTGATCTCGTCGATGGACAGGCCGAGATGTTCGATCGCCTTCGGGAAGATCACACCCCAGGACACATCGGTGTGTCGTCCCCACAACTCGCCGCCAATCCAGTTGCCGATGCGCCCGAAGCCGAG
>JAKJFB010000857.1 GCA_022705125.1 Pseudomonadota bacterium | reverse complement strand
CACGAGCCCGCGCTGCAATTGTCCGCCGGGGCCGCCGTATCGACTGGAGCCCGGCATCGGCCGCAGCTGCACGAACTCCGCATAGCCGTCGATCAGTGGCCGCGCCGCCAGCGCGAAGCTCTCCGCCGGAAACCCCATCCTGACGCGAAGCAGGACGATCAGGTTCGCCGCCCCGCTGCGATCGATGATCGCCTGCGCGCAGAGCGCCGGCCGCTCGGACACGCATGACGACTCGATCACTCGCGGCGACGCAGACCCGGAGGGCATGTCGTTGAAGGTCATTCGACCAGTATTCCGGGCGCCTTGACGGTCATCAGCTTCGATCGAAGCCTCGACGAGGACCCGATGTCCTCTTGACGAGTAGACCGAGCTTCGTCGTGAGCCACGCCGCAGCACCGGCTCCTCGCATCGGCCGCTCGTCGCACGTCGGCGGCAGAGATTCCGCGCCGATGCAAGCCGGATTCGGGGCTTCATCGAAGCCCCGATTGAGCCTGATTCACACGTGCTCGCTGCCTAGGATGGCAACGCAATGCGGCTCGCTCAATGCGCCGCACATCCGCGCCAACGTGAAGGGGGTTTCGATTGCGCAAGACA
>JAKJFB010000856.1 GCA_022705125.1 Pseudomonadota bacterium | reverse complement strand
GGGCGGGCGCTATGCGCTGGTGACCATGTGCATTGGCGGCGGCCAAGGCATTGCGGCCATCTTCGAAAGAGTTTGAGTCTTTTTGGCCTCCAGCGCTTATCCAGAAAGCGCTGACAGCTCCTACTTTCATAGCAACCATGCTCCCCAACACCCTCCTCACGGCCGAGCAGAAGGCCGAACTGCAGCTCTTCACCGAATCGCTGGAGCGCTTTTGCGACACCGAGATCGAGCCGCACTACCGCGACTGGGAAAAGGCTGGCCTCGTCAGCCGGGAACTGTTCCGCAAGATGGGCGAGAACGGCTACCTGTGCGCCGACGTGCCCGAGCAGTACGGCGGGCCGGGGGCCGGCGTGCACTTCTCGTTCGCCGTGGTGGAGGTACTCTCGCGCCGGGGCTACGGCGGCTTTGTGGGCGGGCTGCAGGTGCACAACGACATCATCCCGCCCTACCTGCTGCACTGCGGCACCGAAGCGCAGCGCGCATACTGGCTGCCACGCATGGTCAGCGGCGAGGCCGTGGCGGCCATCGGCATGACCGAGCCCGGCGCGGGCAGCGACCTGAAGGCCCTGCGCACCACCGCGCGGCGCGTGCACGA
>JAKJFB010000855.1 GCA_022705125.1 Pseudomonadota bacterium | reverse complement strand
TGCTGGAAGATGCGGCCGAAGCATTAGGTTCGGAATACCGCGGGCAAAAATGCGGCACCTTCGGTGAGTTTGCCTGCCTGTCGTTCAACGGCAACAAGATGATCACCACCTCGGGCGGCGGGGCGCTGGTGTGCCATACGACGGAGGAGGCCGAACGGACCAAGTTTTTTGCCACAGAGGCACGGGATAAGGCGCCGCATTACCAGCATTCGCACATTGGCTACAATTATTGGAAGATCACATAGCCCGAAGGAGAGCAATTAATCAGCTGTACCGAACGCTCCTGCACAATCTGCCCGGAATTACCTTTCATACCAATCCTAACAGCGATTTCAATTCGAATTACTGGCTGACGTGCATCGTCATCGATCCACAAGAAGCCGGGGTCACTCGGGAAGAGTTACGTTTGAAAATGGAAGAAGAAAATATCGAAACGCGTCCGTTGTGGAAGCCGATGCACCTGCAGCCGGTGTTTGCCGATTGTCCGTATTATGGCGACAATACGGAGGGCAAGCTGTTTGATAACGGACTTTGTCTGCCGTCGGGTCCTATATTAACAGATGAAGATATCCAAAGGGTAGTTGATGTAATCAAAA
>JAKJFB010000854.1:301-597 GCA_022705125.1 Pseudomonadota bacterium | reverse complement strand
GAGATCATCGCCCTCGTGCGGTCGCTCGCCGATCTCAGGGCGACCCTCCTCGACGTTGCTGCCCGGCACACGGAGACGGTGATGCCGGGTTTCACCCACCTCCAGCACGCCCAGCCCACGACGCTCGCCCACTACCTCCTCGCCTACGAGCAGGCCTTCTCCCGGGATACGGCCCGGCTCCGGGAGGCCTACGCCCGGGTGGACGTATCCCCCCTCGGTTCGGCGGCGTTCGCCTCGACCGGCTTTCCCCTCGACCGCGACTACACCGCCCGGCTTCTCGGCTTCTCCCGCCCGGC
>JAKJFB010000854.1:0-280 GCA_022705125.1 Pseudomonadota bacterium | reverse complement strand
GGTCGCCGCCCGGGACTTCGCGATCGAGGTGCTTGCCGGAGTAGCGGTCTCGATGACGACGGCAAGCCGGCTCTGCGAGGAGCTGGTCCTCTGGAGCACCGCGTTCGTCGGGTTCATCCAGCTCGATGACGCCTACTGCTCCTCCTCCTCGATCATGCCCCAGAAGAAGAACCCGGACGTCGCCGAGATCATGCGGGCGAAGGCCGGATCTGTCGCAGGTTCGCTCGTCGCGGCGATCACGATCACGAAGGGCCTCCCCATGAGTTACAACCGCGACCTC
>JAKJFB010000853.1:318-599 GCA_022705125.1 Pseudomonadota bacterium | reverse complement strand
GCTCGTCTCGCTCAGTGCGGAAGCCCAGAACCGTATCGCGCTGAATCTGGGTGGCTCCTACGTTGGACGTCATTATCAGCACCGTGTTCCGGAAGTCTACAGTCCTGCCCTGACCGTCGGTGAGGCGCCCGTCCTCCAGCACCTGCAGGAGGATATTGAACACCTCCGGGTGAGCCTTTTCCATCTCGTCAAAGAGGATCACCGAGTACGGACGGCGGCGCACCTTCTCTGTGAGTTGCCCAGCCTCTTCATACCCTACGTATCCAGGAGGCGCTCCGACC
>JAKJFB010000853.1:0-249 GCA_022705125.1 Pseudomonadota bacterium | reverse complement strand
TCGGTCTTGCCCACGCCTGTGGGCCCTAGGAAGAGGAATGAGCCCACCGGGCGCCTCGGGTTCTTCAGGCCGGCATGGGCCCTCCTTACGGCCTTAGCCACTGCCGTCACCGCTTCATTCTGCGAGATCACTCGGCGGTGCAGTACATCCTCCAACTGAAGCAGGCGATCCGCTTCGGTCTGTTCGATCCTAGTCACCGGCACCCCAGTCCACGCCGCCACCACTTCTGCGATCTCGTTCTCGCTGACC
>JAKJFB010000852.1 GCA_022705125.1 Pseudomonadota bacterium | reverse complement strand
CCCGCGGTGCCGCGACGGGCGCCGACGTCGTGCTGGCCGACACCGCCGGCCGGTTGCACACCAAGTCCAACCTCATGGACGAGCTGCGCAAGGTGCGCCGTGTGGCCGACAAGGGCGAGGGCGAGGTGACCGAGGTGCTCTTGGTGCTCGACGCCACGACCGGCCAGAACGGTCTCATCCAGGCGCGCCAGTTCACCGATGCCGTCGAACTGACCGGCGTCGTGCTGACGAAGCTCGACGGTTCCGCCAAGGGGGGCATCGTCTTCGCGATCCAGAGCGAACTCGGCATCCCCGTCAAGCTGGTCGGTCTCGGCGAGCAGGCCGAAGACCTGATCCCCTTCGACGCCGAACAGTTCGTCGACGCGCTGTTCGCCACCGACGAACCCTGACGCCCGCCCGTTCTGTCCCGCGAAGGGATTCGGACTGCACGCCTTCGCGGGACAGAACCGGTGGCGGCGGTGGTGGTCCGGGACCCTCTAACCTGCTCACCGCATGTTCGAAGCACTGTCAGACCGATTCGAAGGTATTTTCAAGCGTCTCCGCAACAGCGGCAGCCTCACGCCCGACCAGGTCGACGAGGTGCTCCGTGAGATCCGGGTGGCGCT
>JAKJFB010000851.1 GCA_022705125.1 Pseudomonadota bacterium | reverse complement strand
CAGCTGTGCGCCACCGCGGGGTGCGACCACACGGTGCGCGCCAGTGTTTCCTCGAGACGCCGGTTGTACGCGTCGTGCACCTCGCGGCGCACCTGCAGCGTCTTCGCATCGCGCTCGAGCATGGCCCTGATGCACCCCATGATATAGCGCGCCTGGCACTCGCCGTGGAAGATCAGGCTGCCACTGGCGGCGAGGTTCGTGGCCGGGCCGTACATCACGAACAGGTTCGGGAAGTCGGGCACCGTGATGCCGAGGTAGGCAGCCGGATCGTCGCCCCACTGCTCGCCCAGCTTCACGCCGTTGCGGCCGGGCACCTCCTCCATGCCGGCGAACCATTGCGTGGTCGCGCGCAGGATCACCGGCGTCTCGAACTCGCTGCCGTCCGCGGTGCGCACCGCCGTTTCCGTCAGGGCAACCACCTCGCGGTCGACCAGCTGCACGTTGTCGCGGCGCAGCGCCTGCAACCAGGAACCGTTGTCCTGCAGGGTGCGGCGCGCCAGCGGCGGGTACCTGGGCAGCACGCGCTCGAACAGCGCCTCGTCCTCGCCACACTGCTGGCGGATCCAGTCCGTGAACATCTCGCGCGTGAATTCGTTGATCGCATTG
>JAKJFB010000850.1:313-606 GCA_022705125.1 Pseudomonadota bacterium | reverse complement strand
GGCAGCTCGTAGTACTCGACGCCGGCCGCCTTGCAGTCGGCCATTTCCTTGGCCAGGATGGGGCGCGAGGCGTTGCTGATGTCGGTCTCGCCGCGGCAGAACTTCTTGAAGCCGCCGCCCGTGCCGGAGATGCCGACGGTGACCTTGACGGCCCCCTTCTTGGACTTCTGGAAGTCCTCGGCAACGCCCTCGGTGATGGGGAACACGGTGGACGAACCGTCGATCTTCACCACCTGGGCGTGGGCAGCCAGGGCCAGGGTGGTCAGCGAAAGGGCAAAGGTCTTGGCAAGCAG
>JAKJFB010000850.1:0-303 GCA_022705125.1 Pseudomonadota bacterium | reverse complement strand
GATGGACTCCAGGGAAGGAAAGAGGACTCAAGACGTGGCGGGACTGTAGGCAGGCTTCGTGACGGGTTCGTGACGGCGACATTTCAGGCATTGCCCGTGCGCTCGTCAAGATCGAAGCGGTAGCCCAGACTGCGCAGCGAGCGCATGCGCGGTGCCAGTCCCAGCGGGGTCAGCAGCACCCGCAGTCGGCGCACCACCTGGTCGACGCTGCGCGGCAGCGGGCGGCTTTCGGGCGGCCAGGCTTCGTCCAGCAGCTGCTGTCTCGACACGGCGCGGCCCTGATGGCGCAGCAGGCAGTGCAGC
>JAKJFB010000084.1 GCA_022705125.1 Pseudomonadota bacterium | reverse complement strand
GGGCTGCGGTGGCCGTGGCACGGGCGGCAGCGCCACGCCTGCGCCGACCGGGGGCGCCTGGCCCGCCGCCGCGTCGGCAAAATCGTTCAGCCACAGGTGCGTCGCGACGTGCACGAAGTTCGCGCGCGACACCGAGACGTAGCCCTCCAGTTCCCGGTGTTCGCCCCAGGAGTTGCCGCCGGTGACGAGGATGTGCTCGGCGCCATTGCCCGGCGCGGGCTGGCGCCAGGACAGGTGGGTCAGCACGCGATGGTTCTGCGAGCCGGCGATGCGCGCGGCGGCATCCCCGAGCAGGCCTGCCGAGGAGCCGAGCAGCGCGAAGGGAACCGGCGCCGTTGCCGCGACCGCTTCCTGCGTTGTCATCGCCGCCGCTGCCGGCGCATCGGGCACGGGCGCGTCGGCCGGATCGAGCAGGAATCGCACGGTAGCGGGGTAGGCGAGGGCGGGCTGCGCCGGCCACTGCTCGTCGGCGGCGCTCGAGGTGTCGAGGTTGCGGAACACGATCAGTTCGACCTGGATCCACGGCGCCATGACGGCGGCCGGCGCGGGAATGTCCTGGGCCAGCAACGCCGGTGTGGGCAGCAGCGCTGCCAGCAGCGCGAATGCTCGTCGTAGTCTCATCTGCCGGCTCTCCTGGCGGCCGCCTTGCGGGATTGCGATGCCGGGGGCATGGCGCCGGTGCGCGATGTCGCCAGTCGCGCCAGCAGCTGCTCGACGCAGGCGATGCGTGGCTCCACGCCCTCCGTGGCCTCGATGAAGCGCAGCCGCGTGCCGCCATCGAGCCGGTAGCGGCGCGGATCGTGCTGCACCAGGTCCACGATCGTCAACGGGTCGACGCTGGTCTGGGAGGCGAACTCGACCACGCCCCCGTTCGCGGAGGCCTCGATCTTGCCGATGCCCAGCGGCTGGGCCGCGACGCGCAGGCGCGCGATGCGCATCAGCGTGCGCGTCGGCGGCGGAATCAGGCCGAAGCGGTCGATCATCTCGACCTCGAGCCGGTGCAGTTCCTCGTCGGATGCGGCCGAGGCGATGCGCTTGTAGAGCGTCAGGCGCTCATGCACGTCGGGACAGTAGTCGTTGGTCAGGAGCGCCGGCACGCGCAGGTTGATCTCGATCGCCGGGCGCAGCGCGAGCTCGGGCTCGACGAGGCGTCCGGAGCGCATCGCCTCGACGGCGCGCGCGAGCAGGTCCATGTAGAGGCTGTAACCGATGGCCTGGATCTGCCCGCTCTGCTCCTCGCCGAGCAGTTCGCCGGCGCCGCGGATCTCGAGGTCGTGTGTCGCGAGCAGGAAGCCCGCGCCCAGCGAATCGGTGCCCGCGATCGCGTCGAGGCGCTTCACCGCATCCGGTGTCATCGATTTCTCGTCCGGCGTCAGCAGGAAGGCGTAGGCCTGGTGGTGCGAGCGTCCCACGCGCCCGCGCAGCTGGTGCAGCTGCGCCAGCCCGAACTTGTCGGCGCGCTCGATCACGATGGTGTTCGCGCTCGGGATATCGATGCCGGTCTCGATGATCGTGGTGCAGCACAGCACGTTGAAGCGCTTGTGGTAGAAATCCGACATCACGCGCTCGAGGTCGCGCTCGCGCATCTGGCCGTGCGCCACCGTCACGCGCGCCTCGGGTATCAGGCGCTCGATTTCCGCGGCGCGCCTGTCGATGGTCTTCACGTCGTTGTGCAGGAAGAAGACCTGCCCGCCGCGGCGCAGCTCGCGATCGAGCGCATCCTTCACCACGCCTTCGTCGTGGCGCTGCACGAAGGTCTTCACCGCGAGGCGACGTGCCGGCGGCGTGCTGATGATCGACAGGTCGCGCAGCCCTGCGACGGCCATGTTCAGCGTGCGCGGGATCGGGGTGGCCGTCAGCGTGAGGATGTCCACCGTGGCGCGCAGCGCCTTCAGCTGGTCCTTCTGGCGCACGCCGAAACGGTGCTCCTCGTCGATCACCAGCAGCCCGAGGTCGCGATAGCGCAGCTCGCCCCCGAGCAGGCTGTGGGTGCCGATCAGGATGTCGACCCGTCCGGCGGCCACGCGCTCGAGCACCTGCTTCTGCTCGGTCGCGGAGCGAAAACGCGAGATCGAGTCGATGGTGACGGGCAGGTCCGCGAAGCGGTCGCTGAAAGTCTCGAAGTGCTGCTGCGCCAGCAGCGTGGTGGGCACCAGTACCGCGACCTGCTTGCCCGAATGCACCGCGATGAAGGCCGCGCGCATCGCGACCTCGGTCTTGCCGAAGCCCACATCGCCGCAGACCAGTCGGTCCATCGCGCGCGGCGCGCACATATCGTTCATCACCGCCTCGATCGCGCCGAGCTGGTCGGGCGTCTCCTCGAAGGGGAAAGAGGCCGCGAAGCTCTCGTAGGCCGCGCCCGGGTGCGCGAAGGCGTGTCCGGGGCGCGACTCGCGCCGCGCGTAGATCTCGAGCAGTTCGGCCGCGACGTCGCGGATCTTCTCCTGCGCCTTGCGCCGCGCGCGCGCCCATTGATCGCTGCCGAGGCGGTTCAGCGTCACGGCGTCGGTATCGATGCCGGTGTAGCGGCTGACCATGTCGAGCGCGGTCACCGGCACGAACAGCTTTGCCGCCTCGGCGTACTCGATGCACAGGAACTCGGCGCGCTCGCCGTCGACCTCGAGCGTCTGCAGCCCGAGGTAGCGGCCCACACCGTGCTCGAGGTGCACCACGGGCGAGCCGATGTCGAGCTCGGCGAGGTTCCTGATCGAGGTCTCGGCGGACTCGGCGGCGCGCGAGCGCCGGCGGCGCTGCATCACGCGCTTGCCGAACAGCGCCGATTCCGCGACCACCAGGCACGAGGGCTCGTCGAGCCGGAAGCTCTCGGCGATCGGCGCGATCGTGATCGCGCAGGGCGCTTCCCCGCGCAGGAACTCCTCCCAGCCGGCCACCGCCTCCGCCTTCACCCCGGCGCGCGCGAGCAACTCGACCAGCATCTCGCGCCGCCCCGGCGTCTCGGCGCAGAACAGCTTGCGCCGCGCCTGCGGCAGGGCCGCGATCGCGGCGATGCGCGCGACCGGATCGTCGCGCTTGCCGGCCTCGCGCGAGAGCGCCAGTTCGCCCGAGCCGAAGTTGTGCGCGCCGGCGCGCTCGGGCTGCTCCAGCGCGGTGAACTCGATGCGGGTGTGGCGCTTGAGCGCCGCGCGCAGTTCATCGGGCGGCAGGAAGACCTCGGCGGGCGCGAGCAGCGGGCGGGTGATATCGGAGCCTAGACTGCGGTAGCGGCCGTTGACCGCCTCCCACACCTGGTCGATCCCGGCGCGCGCGGCATCCTCGATGCAGAGCAGGCTCTGTTCGGGCAGATAATCGAACAGCGTGGCGCACTGGTCGAAGAACAGCGGCAGGAAGTACTCGATGCCGCCCGGCGCGATGCCGCGCGCGACGTCCTGGTAGTCGGGGCAGGCGCGGTGGTCGTTGTCGAAGCGCTCGTGCCAGCGGCGGCGGAACGCCGCGATCGCCGCATCGTCGAACGGGTACTCGCGCCCGGGCAGCAGGCGCAGGCGCTCGAGCGGCGCGAGCGAGCGCTGGGTCTCGGGGTCGAAGCTGCGCAGCGTCTCGATCTCCTCGTCGAACAGCTCGATGCGCACCGGGGTGTCGTGCCCCATCGGGAACAGGTCCACGATGGAGCCGCGCACCGCGAACTCGCCGTGCTCGTAGACATTGTCGACGGCGCGGTAGCCGGCGCGCGCCAGGGTGTTGCGCAGCTGCGCGACGCCCAGGCGCTGGCCGGGATCCAGCGCCAGCGAGGAGGCGCTCACGTAGGCCACGGGCGCGGTGCGCTGCATCAGGGTCGCGACGGGAACGATCAGCACCACCGGGTCGCCCTGAGCCAGGCGCGACAGCGCCAGCAGGCGGTCCGAGACCAGGTCCTGGTGCGGCGAGAAGCGGTCGTAGGGCAGGGTTTCCCAGTCGGGCAGGCGCAGCACGGGCTTGGCGGTGCCGGCGCCGGCAAGGAAGAAACGCAGGTCGTACTCGATACGCTCGGCCGTCGCGCTGCCGGCGGTCAGGACGACCATGGTGCCGGGGTGCTCGCGCGCGACGCTTGCCAGCGCGAGCGCGTCGGCGCCGGGTATCAGTCCGCCCCAGCGCAGGTGGTCGCCGGGACGCGCCCGGGGGGGCGACAACAGGGTTGTGTTCATGCGGGTGCCAGCCAGGGAGCCAGGGGATGCCGGCCGCTTTCTTGCGGCGGCAGTGACGACTGACCATAATACGCCGCCGCCGGGGGGACTTAGAAGGTTCCATGCCCGGCAGCGAACCGTCCCACAGCATTTCCGAGGCCACTGACGATGCCCGATCGCAAGCGACCGAAACCGGCGGACTACTTCTCTGACTGGAAGCAGCGCGAAGCGCTGGCCGAGGCCATGATCCCTGTCGTGGGCAAGCTGTATCGCGAGCGCAACGTCAAGGTCTACGTCTACGGCCGCTCGCTGGTGTCGCAGTCTGTGCTCGACATCATGAAGACCCATCGCTTCGTGCGCCAGGTCGAGCACAATGAACTGTCGGAGTTCGAGACCTGGCCGCTGGTCGAGGCGCTGGGCCGCCTCGAGCTGGGCACGGGCCACGTCGACATCGGGCGCCTCAGCGTGGCCTATGCGGCGGGCCCGCGCACGGAGGGCGTCTCGGCCGAGGCCTTCCTGCGCAAGGAACTGCAGGGGCTGATCGGCAGCACCGCCAAGCCGGTCGCCGCGCCGCGCGACGTGGTGCTCTATGGCTTCGGCCGGATCGGCCGGCTGATGGCGCGGCTGCTGATCGAGAAGACCGGCGGCGGTGACGTGCTGCGCCTGCGCGCCGTGGTGGTGCGCAAATCGAGCGACGACGACCTGGTCAAGCGCGCGGCGCTGCTGCGACGCGACTCGATCCACGGCTCCTTCAACGGCACGATCCGCGTCGACGAGGAGAACGGCTCCTTCATCGCCAACGGCAACGAAGTGAAGCTGATCTACGCCGATGCGCCCGAGAGCATCGACTACACGGCCTATGGCATCAACGACGCCATCGTGATCGACAACACCGGCAAATGGCGCGACGAGGCCGGACTGTCGCGCCACCTGCAGGCCAGGGGCGTGTCGAAGGTGATCCTCACCGCGCCCGGCAAGGGCGCGCTGAAGAACATCGTCTACGGCGTGAACCACGGCGACATCAGCGCGGACGACCGCATCATCACGGCCGCCTCGTGCACCACCAACGCGATCGCGCCGGCGCTGAAGGCCGTGGACGAGCAGTTCGGCATCGTCTCGGGCCACGTCGAGACCGTGCACGCCTACACCAACGACCAGAACCTGATCGACAATTTCCACAAGGCCAACCGCCGCGGGCGCAGCGCGCCGCTGAACATGGTGCTCACCGAGACCGGCGCGGCCAGCGCCGTGGCCAAGGTGCTGCCCTCGATGGCGGGCAAGCTCACCGGCAATGCGATCCGCGTGCCGGTGCCCGACGTTTCGATGGCGATCCTGCACCTCACGCTGAAGCGCCCGACCTCGGTCGAGGAAGTCAACGAGTTCATGCGCTGGGCCTCGCTGCACTCGCCGCTCAGCCGCCAGATCGACTACACCTCGTCGCCGGAAGTGGTGTCCTCCGATTTCGTCGGTTCCCGCGCCGCCTGCATCCACGACGCGCAGGCCACGATCGTGCAGGGCAACAGCGCGATCCTCTACCTCTGGTACGACAACGAGTTCGGCTACGCCTGCCAGGTGCACCGCGTGCTCGAACACGTCGCCGGCGTGCACTACGCGGTCTATCCGGACGCGACAACGGTGGGCTTCAGCTGGCCGAAGTCGCGATGAGACGCGAGGCGAGGCCCGCGCTGCCAGCGGCGGCGCGGGCCGGTTGATCGGAAAGGTCGGACGGGAGCAACAATGATCACGATTCGTCGAGGACTGGACCTGCCCATCAGCGGGGAGCCCGAGCAGCGCGTGCATGAGGGACCGCGGGTTCGCACGGTGGCCGTGCTGGGGCCCGATTACCATGGCATGAAGCCGAGCATGACTGTGCAGCCCGGCGATCGTGTAGCCAAGGGACAAGTACTGTTCACCGACCGCAAGGTCGAGGGCGTGCAGTTCACGGCACCGGTGGCCGGCACGATCGCCGCTATCAACCGCGGGCCCAAGCGCGTGCTGCTGTCGGTGGTGATCGACGTCGAAGGCACCGAGGAGCGGGAGTTCGAGCGCTACGAGGCAGCGGCCCTGGCATCGCTCTCGCGCGAGCGGGTGTGCCGCAACCTGTGCGCTTCCGGGCTGTGGACCGCGCTGCGCACGCGCCCGTACAGCAAGGTGCCGGCCCCGGCCAGCGTGCCGCACGCGATCTTCGTCACCGCGATCGACACCCATCCGCTCGCGGCCGACCCCGCGGTGGTTCTTGCACCGCGCGCCGAGGAGTTCCGCCACGGCGTGCAGCTGCTGAGCGCGCTCACCGAGGGCAAGGTCTACGTGGTGAGCGGCGCCGGGGCCAGCGTGCCGCGCATCGAGGCCCCGCGCGTGGTGCACGAGGAGTTCGGCGGCCCGCACCCCGCCGGACTCGCCGGCACCCACATCCACTTCCTCGACCCGGTGCACGAACACCGGGCGGTCTGGACCGTCGGCTACCAGGATGTCGTCGCGATCGGGCATCTGTTCACTACCGGGCGCCTGCTCACGGAGCGCGTCGTCGCGCTCGCCGGCCCCGGTATCGCCAAACCGCGCCTGCTGCGCACCGTGCTGGGCGCCAGCACCGAGGAGCTCTGCGCCGGCGAGCTCGCCCCGGGCGAGCAGCGCATCATCAGCGGCAGTGTGCTCGGCGGGCGCCGCGCGCACGGCGCACTGGCCTTTCTCGGGCGCTACCACACGCAGGTCTCGGTGCTGCCCGAGGGGCGCGAGCGGCGTTTCATGGGCTGGATGTCACCGGGCGTCGACCGTCACTCGGTGATGGGCATCTACCTGTCGCGCTTCCTCGGCGGCAGGCGCTTCGCGATGGACACCTCGACCAACGGCAGCCCGCGCGCGATCGTGCCGATCGGCGCCTACGAGAAAGTCATGCCGCTCGACGTGCTGGCGACACCTTTGCTGAAGTCGCTGGTGGTCGGCGACGTGGAGACCGCGGTCAAGCTGGGCGCGCTGGAGCTCGACGAGGAGGATCTCGCACTGTGCAGTTACGTCTGTCCCGGCAAGTACGAGTTCGGCCCCATTCTGCGCGACAACCTCACCCGCATCGAATCGGAGGCCTGACATGAAAGCATTGCGGCGAATGCTCGACCGCGTCGAGCCGCATTTCGAGAAGGGCGGGCGATTCCACTCGCTGTATCCGCTGTACGAGGCGCTCGATACCTTCTTCTACGCCCCGGCCAGCGTCACGCGCGCCAATGCCCACGTACGCGACGGCATCGATCTCAAGCGCGTGATGATCACGGTGTGGCTCGCGGCGTTGCCGGCGATGTTCTGGGGCATGTACAACCTGGGATTCCAGGCCAACAGCGCGATGCAGGAAGGGGGCGTGCTGGTCAAGACCGACTGGCACGGCTGGTTGATCGGCCTGGCCGCCGGCTATGACCCGAACAGCATCTGGGACTGCTTCTGGCACGGCGCCTGCTATTTCCTGCCGATCTACATCGTCACCTTTGCCGTGGGCATCGCGTGGGAAATCCTGTTCGCCGCCGTGCGCGGGCACGAGGTCAACGAGGGCTTCTTCGTCACCTCGATCCTGTTCGCGTTGACGCTGCCGCCCGATATCCCGCTGTGGCAGGTCGCGCTCGGCATCAGCTTCGGCGTGGTGGTCGGCAAGGAAGTCTTCGGCGGTACCGGCAAGAATTTCCTCAATCCCGCGCTGGTCGGACGCGCGTTCCTGTTCTTTGCCTATCCCGCCGAGATCTCGGGCGACAGCGTGTGGACGGCGTTCGACTGGGCGGTGGTAGACGGCTACAGCGGCGCCAGCTCGATGGGCGTGGACGGAATGAGCGGCGCCACGGCGCTGTCGCTCGGCGCCAATGGCGGACTCGAGGCAATCACCGCGCAGTTTTCCTGGATGCAGGCATTCCTCGGCCAGATCCCCGGCAGCATCGGCGAGGTCTCGAAACTGGCGATATTGCTCGGTGCGGTGCTGCTGCTGTGGACCGGCATCGCGTCGTGGCGGATCATGCTCGGCGTGGTGATCGGCACCGTGGCGATGGGACTGCTGTTCAATGCCGTGGGCTCGGACACGAACCCGATGTTCGCGCTGCCGTTCTACTGGCACTTCGTGATCGGCGGCTGGGCTTTCGGCACGGTATTCATGGCCACCGACCCGGTATCGGCCGCCATGACCGACACCGGCAAGCTCGCCTTCGGCATCCTGATCGGCGTGATGGTCATGCTGATCCGCGTGGTGAATCCTGCGTATCCGGAGGGGATGATGCTCGCGATCCTTTTTGCCAACATCTTTGCGCCGCTGATCGACAATTTCGTGATGCGGGCCAACATCAACCGGAGGCTGGCGCGCCATGTCAACGGCTAGGAAGGAAACCACCGGGCGCACCCTGCTGGTCGCCCTGGTCCTGTGCATCGTCTGTTCCGTGATCGTGGCGGGCGCCGCGGTCTCGCTCAAGCCGGTGCAGACCAGCAACAAGCAGCTCGACCGCAAGAAGAACATCCTGTCCGCGGCCGGCATGTTCGCGCCGGGCGAGCACGGTGCCGCCGAGATCGAGGAGCTGTTCGGGCGCTTCACGGTGCGCATGGTCGACCTCGACACCGGCGAGTACCTGTCCGCGGAGCAACTGGCGCGGCCGGAACTGGCCCCCGAGCGCTACGACCAGATCAAGGCCGCGAAGGATCCGAAGCTCTCCGAGGCGCTGCCGGGTGATGCCGACATCGCGGGCATCAAGCGCCGCGAGAAGGTCGCCCAGGTCTACCTGCTCGAGGACGAGGGCGGGCTGCAGAAGATCGTGCTGCCGATCCGCGGTTACGGGCTGTGGAGCACGCTGTACGGCTTCCTGGTGCTGGAGGGCGACGCCAGCACGGTGATCGGCCTGGCGTATTACGACCAGAAGGAAACGCCCGGGCTCGGCGGCGAGGTCGACAACCCGAAATGGAAGGCGTTGTGGCCGGGCAAGCAGGTCTTCGACGCCGAGGGCGCGGTGTCGATCGACATCGTCAAGGGCAGCGTCGATCGGGAGTCGCCGGCCGCCGTGCACCAGGTCGACGGGCTCTCGGGCGCGACGCTCACCAGCAACGGGGTCGAGCACATGCTGCACTTCTGGCTGGGCGCGCGCGGTTTCGGTCCCTATTTGAGCAGGATTCGCGGAGGACAGGCCTGATGACCAAGACCAGGGAAATTCTGGTATCGCCGATCTTCAGCAACAACCCGATCGCGGTGCAGATCCTCGGGATCTGTTCGGCGCTCGCGGTGACGTCCAGCCTGAAAACCGCGCTGGTGATGTCGATCGCGCTGACGCTGGTCACCGCGTTCTCCAACCTGCTGATCTCGCTGCTGCGCAACCACACGCCCTCGAGCATCCGCATGATCGTGCAGATGATCGTGATCTCCTCGCTGGTGATCGTGGTCGA
>JAKJFB010000849.1:287-610 GCA_022705125.1 Pseudomonadota bacterium | reverse complement strand
CGACATGGGGTCCTTCCCCCACGAGTTGCCCGGCTATCGGCACGTGTCCGGGGCCGAGGTCCGAGGGATCTACGAACGGCTGTGGGGTGTTCCGCTATTGGCCGAGCCGGGCCTGCGGATCCCGAACATGTTCGATGCAGCCCTCGGCGGAACGTTCCGAGGGCTCTATGTCCAGGGCGAAGACATCGCCCAGTCCGACCCCAACACCCGCCATGTCGAAGCCGCGCTGCGGGCCCTCGACTTGGTCGTCGTCCAGGACCTGTTCCTTAACGAGACGGCGCGCTTCGCCCACGTCTTCCTGCCCGGAACGTCGTTCCTCGAGA
>JAKJFB010000849.1:0-248 GCA_022705125.1 Pseudomonadota bacterium | reverse complement strand
CAACCGGGTCCGCCCCGTCATCGCGAACCGAGTCGGCAAGGCCGAGTGGGAGGTCGTGTGCGACATCGCGACGGCCATGGGCTACCCCATGGGGTATGCCGCCGCCGCGGACATCATGGCGGAGATCGCCGCGACGACGCCGACCTTCGCAGGCGTCTCGTTCGAGCGCCTCGACGCCGTCGGGTCACTGCAGTGGCCCGTCCCCGACGTCGAGTCGCTAGGTACCCCGATCATGCACGTCGACTCGT
>JAKJFB010000848.1:368-612 GCA_022705125.1 Pseudomonadota bacterium | reverse complement strand
CGCGCCGCCGCGCAGCACATCGCCCAGGCGCCGCGCCAGCAAATCCCCGCGCTGCCGCGCTGGGACGACAGCCGCGTGCAGGACGCCGACGAATCGGTCGTCATCTCGCACAACTGGGACGAGCTGCGCCGCTTCATGTGGGACTACGTCGGCATCGTGCGCACCAACAAGCGGCTGGAGCGCGCCGCGCACCGCATCGCGCTGCTCACCGGCGAAATCCACGAGTTCTATTCCCACTTCCACA
>JAKJFB010000848.1:0-282 GCA_022705125.1 Pseudomonadota bacterium | reverse complement strand
CCGCGGCCTGCACTACAGCCGCGACTACCCCGACCTGGCCGCACCGGCTGCGCCCACCATCCTCGTGCCCCCCGTCAACCATTGAAAAGCACCGCCATGTACCGCACCCTGCTCAAGTCCAAGATCCACCGCGTGGCCGCCACGCAATGCGAACTGCACTACGAAGGCTCCTGCGCCATCGACGAAGACCTGCTCGACGCCGCCAACATCTGCGAGAACGAACAGATCCACATCTGGAATATCAACAATGGCGAGCGATTTGTGACCTATGCCATCAAGGGG
>JAKJFB010000847.1:309-612 GCA_022705125.1 Pseudomonadota bacterium | reverse complement strand
CACCCCGGAGCGTGAGCAGCTCGCCGCGCTCACCCGCCAACTCGACCTGATCGACCGCCTCGCCGAGCACGCCGCCAATACCGCTCCGCAGGAACGCGCCCGCTACCACTTCGACTACGCCCGGCTGCGCGCCGACCTGAAGCGCGTTCGCGCCGGCCTGCAGGACTACCTCGTGCCCCAGCGCGCCCAGCCGCGCGATCCCGTCCCGCTGGCCGGCGACTACGTCCGCCGCGACCGCGCCGACGACGAGGAGCCGTCGCCATGACGCCATCTGCCGATCAGGTCGCCGCCTTCCAGGCCAAC
>JAKJFB010000847.1:0-236 GCA_022705125.1 Pseudomonadota bacterium | reverse complement strand
GGCGTGTGGGCCATGCGCACCGCCTACGTCGGCTGGGCCGAGCACCGCATCACTGAACGTCAGTTCCTCGCCGTCGTCGTGCGCTTCGTGGCGATGTACCTGGTGCTGACCTTCTTCCTCCTCTCCTGACCGTCACGAAAGGCCATACGCCATGAACACGCCACCGACACCCCATCGCATTCCGTCCCGCATCGCCGCACCGCTGCTGCCGCTGGCGCTCGCGGGCCTGCCGCTGT
>JAKJFB010000846.1 GCA_022705125.1 Pseudomonadota bacterium | reverse complement strand
CAGGCCGGGGTTGAGGATGGCCGCGTTGCCGGCCTGCTTGATGGCGTCGTCGAAGAGCGCCGAGATGTTGAAGCCGTACTTCACGCCGACCCAGATCGTCATGATGCCGGCGCCGAGGATGAGCAGCGCGGCCTTGATGATCTGGACCCAGGTGGTGCCCTTCATTCCACCGATGAGGACATAGGCGATCATGACGACGCCGACGACCCCGATGACGAGGTTCTGGGCGAGCTCACCGGAGACACCGAGGGGCGACGAGGCCACCGGCGCCGGCCATCTGGGCCAGCAGGTAGAAGGCCGACACCGCGAGGGTGTTGACCGCGGCGGCGGTGCGGACCGGGCGCTGACGCAACCGGAACGAGAGCACGTCGGCCATGGTGAAACGGCCGGTGTTACGCAGCAACTCGGCAACGAGCAGGAGCGCGACGAGCCACGCGACGAGGAAGCCGATCGAGTAGAGGAAGCCGTCGAGACCGGTCAGCGCGATGGCGCCGGCGATGCCGAGGAAGGAGGCTGCCGACAGGTAGTCGCCCGCGATCGCCCATCCGTTCTGGATGCCGGAGACCGAGCGGCCCGCAGCGTAGAACTGAGAGGCGCTCTTGACCCGGCGTGCA
>JAKJFB010000845.1:380-615 GCA_022705125.1 Pseudomonadota bacterium | reverse complement strand
CGCACCGTCTGCGTTACGACGTTCCCGCGCGCATCCCGCCTGGGCACCGGGGCTCCTGCGGCATCGACAACGGGCGCCGTGTCGTACTTGCGTCCGACGCGCTGGTCGCGTGCGATGAACATCCGCTTGCGCGCGAACTCGTCGGAGAAGTCGGCTTTGAGCCGGGTGATCTTCACGCCAAGCGTGCGCTCGAGATAGTCCAGGTGCTCGTAGACGCGCCGGTCTTCGTTGTCGG
>JAKJFB010000845.1:0-261 GCA_022705125.1 Pseudomonadota bacterium | reverse complement strand
GCTGATGACATGGCGGACCTTTGCGTCAGTCACGACCCGCCCCCTTGCGGACCCTGCCGCGGCCCTTTTCCGGCCACAGCCTCCAGGCGTTCGGCGGCTATTCTCTGGACATGCTCCAGGCCGTAGAGGCGAATCCTGATGATCTCGCGCACGAACTCGCTCTCCGACATGCCCACGAGGTGCGAGGCGCGCATCAGGTCGGCTTTTTCGTCCTCCGACAGGCGCGTCTTGACCTCTGCGGTCAGCTTCCCGAAGTGCGAC
>JAKJFB010000844.1:255-617 GCA_022705125.1 Pseudomonadota bacterium | reverse complement strand
CGGCCTTCGACCCGCGCGAATTCCTGGCCACGCTGGGCCGCGAACAGATCACCCACACCTTCATGGTGCCGGCGCAGTTCCTGATGGTGCTGGCCCACCCCGAGTTCGACAGTTTCGACACCAGCGGCCTGCAGACCCTGCTGTGCGCCGGCAGCCCGCTGCGCCGCGACACCAAGCGCGAGGTGCTGCGCCGCTTCGGCAACAAGCTGATCGAGCTGTACGGCTTTTCCGAGGGCTTCGGCGCCATGCTCAAGCCCGACCAGCATGAACATCGCTTCGACAGCGTCGGCCGGCCTGTCATCGGCTGCGAGGTCTGCATCCTCGACGACGACGGCAACGTGCTGCCGCCGGGGCAGGTGGGC
>JAKJFB010000844.1:0-245 GCA_022705125.1 Pseudomonadota bacterium | reverse complement strand
ACCACCGGCGCGACGAGCAGACCGCCGCGCTGATCTGGCGCGACGCCCGCGGCCGCAGCTGGATCCGGTCGGGCGACGTCGGCAAGCTCGACGAGCAGGGCTACATCACCCTGGTCGACCGCAAGAAGGACATGATCATCTCGGGCGGCTTCAATGTCTTTCCGACCGACATCGAGGCCATCGTCGGCGGCCACCCGGATGTGCTGGACGTCACCGTGATCGGCATCCCGCACGAGAAGTGGGGC
>JAKJFB010000843.1:353-619 GCA_022705125.1 Pseudomonadota bacterium | reverse complement strand
GAAATGTTCCGCGACCGCGGCGCGGAAGTGACGCTGCACGTGCCGCCCGCGGTCCCCGCGCTGCGCGCGGACCAGGACCGCCTGATGCAGGTGATGCTGAACCTGCTGAGCAATGCCGCCAAGTTCCTGCCCGCCGTCGGCGGCCGCGTCGACGTGAGACTGATCGCCGGCGACGCGGCGGCGACGGTCGAGGTGCAGGACAACGGGCCCGGCGTTGCGCCCGAGCTGCAGGCCGAAGTGTTCGAGAAGTTCCGCCAGGGCGGCGA
>JAKJFB010000843.1:0-343 GCA_022705125.1 Pseudomonadota bacterium | reverse complement strand
CAGCCGGCGCATCGTCGAGCATCTGGGCGGACGCATGTGGCTGCGCCAGGAGCCGGGGCAGGGCGCGTGCTTCTGCTTCACGCTGCCGTGGACCGGGGCGCGAGAATCATGACGACGAAAGGGCCAAGCGGATGCACAAGATTCTGATCGTCGACGACGAGCCCAACATCCTGGTGTCGCTCGAGTACCTGATGAAGCGCGAAGGCTACGAGGTGCACCTCGCGCGCGACGGCGACGCGGCGATGGCCGCGATCCGGCGCGAGCGTCCCGCGCTCGTGCTGCTCGACGTCATGATGCCGGGCAAGAGCGGCCTGGAGGTCTGCGACGCCGTGCGCGCCGACGA
>JAKJFB010000842.1:379-620 GCA_022705125.1 Pseudomonadota bacterium | reverse complement strand
AGCGGGCCCGCTCTCTCCTGGGCAGCCTCCTTCTCAGCGGCGACGAGGCCCTCAAGCCGGTGGGCCAGCTCAGCGGCGGCCAGCGGACGCGCGTCGTCCTGGCGCGACTCGTCCTCGAACGGGCCAACGTGCTGCTGCTCGACGAGCCGACCAACCATCTCGACATCCCCTCGCGCGAGGTCATCGAGGAGGTCCTCGGCGCGTTCGAGGGCACGGTCTTCATGGTCAGCCACGACCGCTA
>JAKJFB010000842.1:0-285 GCA_022705125.1 Pseudomonadota bacterium | reverse complement strand
CCGCGGCGCGTGGGAGGCCTATCGCGAGTGGCGCGGGCGGCGACAGAATCCGGCGAGCGTCACGGATGCCGACAACGGCGCCGCACCCGCGCGGAGCAAGGACGATCGCCGCGCCGATTATCGCGAGGCCCGTCGGCAGTCGAATGTTCAGCGTCGCCTGCGGGCGCAGCACGAGTCGCTCGAAACCCAGATCGAGAAGGTTGAACGCCGCCTTGCGGAGTTGACGAAGGAGATCTCGACTGCCGGCGAAGCCGCCGACGTCGATCGCGTGGCCCGCCTGGGCCG
>JAKJFB010000841.1 GCA_022705125.1 Pseudomonadota bacterium | reverse complement strand
CGACTCCGACATCGTCACGCTCGATTACCGCGTGCGCGGCTTCACACGCGATGTCGAGGGCAGGAAGCTGTTCATCGACCACAAGATCAACTCGATCCAGAACTACCTGGTGCAGGAAACCCGTGACCGCTACCAGATGATCGACGTGAACGTCTTTCAGGAGAACATCTTCCACACGAAGATGATGCTGAAGGACTTCGATCTGAATAACTACCTGTTCAACAAGGACAAGCACGACATCGCGCCGCGCGAGCAGGTACGGCTCGAATCGCTGCTGCGCCGTGAGATGGCCGAGATCTTCTACGGCAAGAACCTGCGCCGCGGCCTGTCCTGAGGCGCAGGGCCGGTTTCAGACCCGCTTTCAGATCCAGTACGTCGTGCCGGTCATGACCTTCGCGGTCATGCGCATCGCCAGGCGCACCGGCAGCGGCAGCTTCGCGCCGCCGGCGGCGAGCGCGTGCTCGGCGTGGCGGTGCTCATCGACCTTCATCTGCCCGACGATCGCGCGGCTCTCGGTGTCCTGCGCGGGCAGGCGTTCGAGGTGGCTGTCGAGGTGGCGCACGACCTGATGCTCGGTCTCGGCGACGAAGCCGAGGCTCCAGCGGTCACCGGCGCGTCCGGC
>JAKJFB010000840.1:383-623 GCA_022705125.1 Pseudomonadota bacterium | reverse complement strand
CAAGGTGGCCGGTCAACGCGACGATTTCGCCCCGCGCGGGCCAGGGCCGAAACAGGCACGATATGCGGAAGAAGCGCTCGTCCCGCGTTTCCGACCAGAGTTCACGCAGGATCGCCAGGCGCGTGTTGCCGCCGTTGCGGATGATGTAGTGATCTTCGCCTGGTCGGCGGGTGATGGCCGGCGCCGCATCCAGGCCGCGCTCGCGGATGGATGCCTTGATGTCCTCGTAGGCCGGATTGC
>JAKJFB010000840.1:0-347 GCA_022705125.1 Pseudomonadota bacterium | reverse complement strand
GGGCCGCAGCTGGTCCAGCGTCACGACCATGGGCGTGTCCGCGATCGGGTCGCTCAAGGCCGTAGCCGATGGACCGCTGCGCTCGAACCCGGCGGCAAGCAGCTTGCCGGCCATGTCCTGGGAGGTCATCTCAGCCATGGCCGCATCCCTTCGTGCTGGCGGCCTGGGCCAAGCGAGCCTCGCGCTCGGCACGGCGGATCTGCGCGCGGGCATTGAGGGCCGCCCGGTGGTCGCTCGCGGTCGAGCTGGTATAGATCGCAGCGCAACCGGCTTTGGTGAACTTAAGGTGCCCGCTCGGTGTGCGCTTGACGTGCCAACCTTCGCCGATCGCGAATTCGATCAGGGCG
>JAKJFB010000083.1:330-9515 GCA_022705125.1 Pseudomonadota bacterium | reverse complement strand
CTGCAATGCAGCCCCTTCGTGATGGGCGAGCAGATGACCCACGCGGACTTCTTTGCGACCTTCACCTTCACCTTCAGCCTGGCCGGCAACGTGGCGCGCAAGGTCTACAACTGGGATCTCGTGGCCGAGGTGCCCGGGCTGGGCGAGACGCTGGCGCGGCTCAATGCCCGGGATTCGGTCCAGGTCTGCAACGCCGACATGAAGGCCGCGATGGCGGCCTTCCAGGCGAGGATGAAGAAGTAGGTCCGGCGGAAGCCGGACCCACGGGGCTCAGTCGACCGTCACGCGCTCGATCGTGACGGCTTCCTTCGGCACGTCCTGGTGGAAGCCCTTGTTGCCGGTGGCGACGGCCTTGATCTTCTCGACCACGTCCATGCCCGCGGTCACGCGGCCGAACACCGCGTAGCCCCAGCCCTGCGCCGTGGGGGCGGTGTGGTCGAGGAAGCCGTTGTCGGACACGTTGATGAAGAACTGCGCGGTGGCCGAGTGCGGGTCGTTGGTGCGGGCCATCGCGACGGTGCCGGTCTTGTTCTTCAGGCCGTTGTTGGCCTCGTTGTCGACCGGGGCGCGGGTCTCCTTCTGGGCCATGTCGGCCGTCATGCCGCCGCCCTGGATCATGAAGTTGTTGATCACGCGGTGGAAGATCGTGCCGTCGTAGAAGCCGTCGCGCGCGTACTGCAGGAAGTTGGCGACCGTCTTCGGCGCCTTTTCCGCGTCGAGCTCGAGGGTAATGTCGCCCATGGAGGTGTGGAGAGTGACCATCTGGATATCCCGTGTGCGTGAAAAAATGAGGCGGCATTGTAAAGGGTTTTGTTGGTTGGACCTACCCCGGCGGCTATACTTGCCCGCTTGATTTTCCCGCGACCCGATACCCCGATGACAGACGCCCCCAAACCCTCGAACTTCCTGCGCACGATCATCCGCGACGACCTGGCGGCGGAGCGCGTGAGCGGGGTCGTCACGCGTTTCCCGCCGGAGCCCAACGGCTACCTGCACATCGGGCACGCCAAGTCGATCTGCGTGAACTTCGGGCTGGCGCAGGAGTTCGGCGGGGTCTGCAACCTGCGCTTCGACGACACCAACCCCTCCACCGAGGACGTCGAGTACGTCGATTCGATCATCCGCGACGTGTCCTGGCTGGGTTACGCCTGGGACGGCGAGGTGCGCTACGCCAGCGATTACTTCGAGACGCTCTACGGCTGGGCGCAGCACCTGGTGCGCGAGGGGCTGGCCTACGTCTGCGAGCTGGGGCCCGAAGAGATGCGCCAGTATCGCGGCACGCTGACCGAGCCCGGCCGCGACAGCCCGTACCGCACGCGCAGCGCCGCGGCCCCCGAGAGCTTGGAACTGCTCGCGCAGATGCGCCAGGGCAGCATCGAGGAGGGCCGCATGACGCTGCGCGCGCGCATCGACATGGGCTCGCCCAACCTGAACCTGCGCGACCCGGTGCTGTATCGCGTGAAGCACGCGCACCATCACCGCACCGGCAACGCCTGGCACATCTACCCGTCCTATGACTTCGCGCACGGGCAGGAGGACGCTATCGAGCACGTGACGCACTCGATCTGCACGCTGGAGTTCGAGGATCACCGCCCGCTGTACGAGTGGTTCATCGCGAACCTGCCGGTGCCGAGCCGTCCGCGCCAGTACGAATTCGCGCGCCTGAACCTGAGCTACACCGTCACCAGCAAGCGCAAGCTGCGCCAGCTGGTCGAGGAAGGGCACGTGCAGGGCTGGGACGATCCGCGCATGCCGACGATCTCGGGCCTGCGCCGGCGCGGCGTCAGCCCGGGGGCGATCCGCGACTTCGTCGAGCGCACCGGCGTGAGCCGCTCCGACGGCCTGGTCGATCTGGGCATGTTCGAGTACTGCATCCGCGACGACCTCGACAAGAACGCCCCGCGCGCGATGTGCGTGCTGCGTCCGCTCAAGGTCACGCTCACGAATTATCCCGACGCGCAGCACGACGAGCTGCTGGTCATGGCGCATCCGCAGCGCCTCGATCTCGGCCAGCGGGTCCTGCCGTTCTCGCGCGAGCTGTGGATCGATCGCGAGGACTTCCGCATGGAGGCCTCGAAGGACTACAAGCGCCTGGTGCTGGGTGCCGAGGTCAGGCTGCGCAATGCCTACGTGATCCGCGCCGATGAGGTGGTGCGCGATGCCGCCGGCGAGATCGTCGAGCTACGCTGCAGTTACGACCCGGACACGCTCGGCAAGAACCCCGCCGACGGGCGCAAGGTCAAGGGCGTGATCCACTGGGTCGAGGCCAGCCGGGCGCTCGACTGCGAGGTGAGGCTCTACGACCGGCTGTTCCGCGATGCGCAGCCCGATGCGGGCGAGCGCAATTTCCTCGACAACCTGAACCCCGACAGCCTGCAGGTGCTCGCCGGCTGCAAGGCCGAGCGCAGCCTCGCCGACGCAGCGCTGGGCCAGACCTTCCAGTTCGAGCGCGAGGGGTATTTCTGCCGCGATCCGGAGCCCGCCGCAAACGGGCAGGTGGTGTTCAACAGGACCATCGGGCTGCGCGACGTGTGGTCCGAGGCGGGGAAGGGCTGAGTCATGGCACTGCGCATCTACAACTCGCTGACCCGTCGTGCCGAGGAATTCGTGCCGATGGTGCCCGGGCGCATTGGCATGTACGTCTGCGGCATCACGGTCTACGACTACTGCCACATCGGGCATGCGCGGCTGCTGGTCGGCTTCGACGTGATCGCGCGCTACCTGCGCTTCAGCGGCTGGGCGCTCGATTACGTGCGCAACATCACCGACATCGACGACAAGATCATCCGCCGCGCCCAGGAAAACGGCGAAACCATCCGCGCGCTCACCGATCGCTTCATCGCCGCCATGAACGAGGATGCCGGCGCGCTGGGCGTGCTGCGCCCGGACGCCGAGCCGCGTGCCACCGCGCACATCGGCGAGATCCTCGCGATCGTGCAGAAACTCGTCGACACGGGCTATGCCTACGCCGCCGCCAACGGCGATGTGTACTACCGCGTCATGCGCTTTGCCGGGTACGGCAAGCTCTCGGGCAAGAACCCCGACGAATTGCTCTCGGGCGCGCGCGTCGAGGTCGACGAGGACAAGGAAGACCCGCGCGACTTCGTGCTGTGGAAGGCCGCCAAGCCCGGCGAACCGGCGTGGGATTCGCCGTGGGGCGCGGGGCGCCCGGGCTGGCACATCGAGTGCTCGGCGATGTCGATGCGCTGCCTCGGGGAGACCGTCGACATCCACGGCGGCGGGCCGGATCTCATCTTCCCGCACCACGAGAACGAGATCGCGCAGAGCGAGGCGGCCACCGGCAAGTGCTTCGCGCACTACTGGATGCACGTGGGGGCGCTGCGCGTCGACAACGAGAAGATGTCGAAGTCGCTCGGCAACTTCTTCACGATCCGCGAGGTGCTGGCGCGCTACCGCCCCGAGGTGCTGCGCTTCCTGCTGATTTCCAGCCAGTACCGCAGCCCGATCAACTATGCCGAGGACAGTCTGCAACTGGCGCAGGCGGGCCTGGAGCGCTTCTACGCCGCGCTGCGCGACTTCGGCGACGTGGCACCGCTGCCGGCCGCGGCGCTGGCGCAGAGTGCTTACGCCGCGCGCTTTCGCGAGGCGATGGACGACGACTTCAACACGCCGGGTGCGCTGGCCCTGATGCACGAGATCGCGCGCGAGCTCAATACCGCGGCGCGCGAGGGCGATACGGCACGGGCCCGCGCGCTGGCGGCGCAACTGCGCGGCTTCGGCGCCATCCTCGGGATTCTCGGTGACGACCCGCTGGCCTTCCGTCGCGGCGGCGGTGGCGATGCGAGCGAGGACGCCGGGATCGATGCGCTGGTGGCCGAGCGCGTGCAGGCCAAGAAAGCGAAGGACTTCGCGCGCGCCGACGCCATCCGCGAGGAACTGCGCCAGCGCGGCATCGTGATCGAGGACACCCGCGAAGGCTCGGTCTGGCGCCGCGAGACGGTGTGAGCGGCACTGGTGCGGGAGCGGGCCCCGCCCGCTACCCGCGCATTCATGTTTTGTCCGTTACGTCCGCCGCGGCGGCGCTGCCTGGCGCGGCACCGTCGCCGATTCAGCGCCGTCGCGCGATATCGACAGCCGGTCGCCGAGATCCGTCTGCGCCAGCAACTCGCGGTACCACACCAGGTAGCCCGCGTCGCTGGGGTGCAAACCATCCGCTGCGCTCAGGTGCGGAGCCCTCGCGAAGGGATCCGCTTCGGGCTCCATAAACAGGTTCACGTAGGCAAGCTGATAGCGCATGGCCGCGGCGCGAACCAGATCGTGCAGGGTGCGCGAGCGCGAAGTCATCAGCCACGAGACCGGCGGCACGAAGAACCGCGCATTGCCCACGTTGCCGGCTGGCATCAGCACCACGTACGTGGCGCGGGCGCTGGCCATCGACGCCACGCGGTCGATGTCGGTGCGCACCGCATCGAGCGCGCGCATGCGGGTGATGTCGTTGCCTCCGGCCAGCACCAGGATCACGTCGTGGCGCTCCTCGCCCTCCAGCTGCTGCACGACGTCGGCAAAGGTGGCGCCGTCGCGGGAGCGGTTGTCGATGTGCAGGCGTGGGTGGTCGCGTGCGATCAGCCCGGCCAGGCTGCCCTGCGCCGAGCTGGCGCCGGTGCCCACCCCGGTGCTGTCGCCCACGATCAGCAGCCGTTGCACGGCGTCGGGCGGTGCCTGTTGCAGCGGCTCGCTGCGCTGCGACAACGCCACGGCTTCGCCGATGCGCGAGGCCGAACAACCGGATGTGCCAGGCAGCGCGGCGACAGCTGCTCCCCCGAGGAGGAACACGAAGCAGCGCCGTTGCATGGCCATTGCGCAGCCGGGAAGGTGACGCTTCAGGAATTCTTGCGGGGGACGACGTTCATGGCGCCTGCTCGATGACGAGTTCCACCGAGGCAACGCGCACACCCCATTTTCCGACCGACGCGTGGTTCAGGACGCGCCCGTCGGCCATCTTCACCATCACGTCCCGGAAACGCACCTTCATGCCGGGCTCGCCGTTTTCGCCCGGCAGGCGCACATCGTATTCGAGGCGAAAGGCCGGGCCGTCCTGCCAGCCTCGCGCCGCTCCCACGAGATCTTCGCGCGTCCCGGTGTATTGTCCGTCTCCCGCGAGCCTCAGCACCCAGGTCTTGTGGTCGCGCTCTCCGTCGTCGTACTCGAAACGCTCCTTCAAAGTGAACGTGTCGCCGGAGTGCACGCCTTCGAGGTAGACGGTGAAGCCGCGCCTGACGCCGTTGATCGCCGAGAACTCGCCCCGCGCGACCGTGGCGCCCTCGAGATCGCGCTCGATGACGAACGCCGAGGGGGCGGTCTCTTGCGGCAACCCGGGCGCGCGGGCGCAGCCGCCGAGCAGCAGCAGCAGGGACGCGACACTGGCGATGACTGGCAGAAAGGGGCGGGGCATGGCAGTTCTCCGGGGGTACGCCGGTTCTACGCGAACCGTCACCGTATGGACCAGCCGTGGCTACCCCGCGTCGGCAGCTGCCGATGTGGCGTAAATTATGCGGAAAGCCCATGAAAATCACACATCGGCCTTGCATGAAGCCGGATCTGTGCTCTTACTCAGGATAAGTTCATCCCCGAGAGCGCCTCGACATGTGCCGGCTTTACGCGCTGATGGCAAACGAACCCACGCGTGCGGAATGCAGCCTCGTGCGCTCGCAGAACAGCCTGATGCGCCAGAGCGAGGGGGATGCCGAGGGAGTCGTGCACGGGCATGGCTGGGGCGTGGCGGACTATACGGATGGCGCGCCGAGTGTCGAGAAGCAGGCCTGGGCGGCCTACCACGGCGAGCATTTCCCGAGGAAGGCCGCACGCGTGCACGCGCATGCGGTCGTTGCCCATGTGCGGCGCGCAACGGTGGGCCAGACCAGCGTCGAGAACACGCATCCTTTCCGCCACGGGCGCTTCACCTTCGCGCACAACGGGACGATCCCGGACTTCGGGCAGGTGCGCCAGCGCATGCTCGCGGAGACCGATCCGCTGCACCGCGCCGCGATCCGCGGCCAGACCGACAGCGAGCACCTGTTCCACTACCTGCTCACGCGCTGGTTGCGCGGACCGCAGGACGATCTGCCCGGCACGGTGCGTGCGGGCCTGGAGCGCGTGCTGGCGTGGTGTCACGAGATCGCTCCCGGCAGCAAGGTCGGGCTGAACATCGTGCTGAGCGATGGCCGGCAGATGGTGGCCTCGCGGCTGAACCGCAGCCTGTGGTACCTCTGTCGCGACGCGATCGTGCGGTGTTCCGTCTGCGGGCGGGCGCACGTGCACCACGAACCGGGAGCCGCTTACCGCGCGGTGGAGGTGGCCTCCGAGCCGGTTACACCGGAGGAGCCGTGGCGTCTGCTGCCCGATGCCAGCGTCCTCGGCGTGGATCCCGACTATCGGCTGCGCATCCTGTCGCTGCGCGTGCCGGCGCAATCGGCGCCGCGCCGTGGGTCTGAATCCCTGTTCGGATGCGCGTTCGGCAGCCGGACCATGTCCGCATGAATGCGGACCCACGTTACAGGTTCACCACCGGGATCAGCTTGCCACTGCCCGCGCGCTGGCGCCCCAGGTGCATGAGCCACGCATAGCAGCCGAGCAGCGCCGCGGCGCAACCGGCGATCCACGCCGCGGATGAAACCGGATGCGCGGCGAAGGTGCCGGCCTGGTAGACGGTCACCGCCAGCGTGTAGGCGATCACCGTGTTCCAGGTCGCTGAAAAGAACGCCCAGAAACCCCCGAGCTCCTTGTAGATCGCGCCCAGTGTGGCCACGCAGGGCATGTACAGCAGCACGAACAGCACGTAGCTGAACGCGCCGAGCTGGCCGTCGAACAGCGTGGCCATCAGGCCGAGCGTGCCCGAATGCACCGCCTGTTCCTCGGCGATGGCGGCGCTGTCGTCGAGGTTGCCCATGCCCAGCGGATCGCCGAAGGTGTCGCCGAGCGCGGCAAGGTTGGTGCCCACCGAGGCCACGGCCTCCTCGAGCATCGCGCCGATGCTCACGGGCTCCGGCGCCACGTCATCCGCGCGCGCCATGTTGGTGTAGAGCGCGTCCAGCGTGCCCACCACCACTTCCTTGGCGAACACGCCGCTGAAGATGCCGACAGTCGCCGGCCAGTTGGCCTCGGTCAGCCCCATCGGCGCGAAGACCGGCGTGATGCTCTTGCCGATCGCCGACAGCAGCGAGCGCTCGGTGTTCTGGTTGCCGAAGGAACCGTCGGTGCCGATGGAGTTCACGAAGTTCAGCAGCAGCACCACCGCCACGATCGCCTTGCCGGCGCGCAGCACGAAGCCCTGCAGGCGAAACCAGGTGTGGGTGAGCAGCCCGCGCAGTGTCGGCACATGGTAGGGCGGCAGTTCGAGGAGGAACGGCGACAGATCGCGCGCCAGCAGGCGCCGGCGCACCAGCAGCCCGGTCACGATCGCCAGCGCGATGCCGATCAGGTACAGCGCGAACACCACGTTCTGGCCGTTGCGCTGGAACAGCGCGGCGGCGAACAGCGCATACACGGTGAGCCGCGCGCCGCAGGACATGAACGGCGCCATCATCGCGGTGAGCAGGCGGTCCTGCTGGGTGTCGAGGCTGCGCGTGGCCATCACCGCGGGCACGTTGCAACCGAAGCCGACGATCAGCGGCACGAAGGACTTGCCCGGCAGGCCGATCGCGCGCATCAGGCGATCGAGGATGAAGGCCGCGCGCGCCATGTAGCCCGAGTCCTCGAGGAAACTCTGGAACAGGAACAGCGTGGCGATGATCGGGATGAAGCTCGCGACCAGTTGCACGCCGCCGCCGACGCCATCGGCGACGGCGGTCACGAGCCAGGCCGGCAGGCCGAGCGCATCCAGCGCCAGGCGCGGCGCCTCGACGAACAGCGCGCCGGCGGCGATATCGAAGAAATCGATGAAGGCCCCGCCCACGTTGATCGTGAACATGAACATCAGGTACATCACGCCGAGCAGCAGCGGGAAAGCGAGCACGCGGTTCAACAGCACGCGATCGAGCGCATCCGTGAGGTTGAAGCGCTTGGCGTCCTCGGTGCGCACCGCCTGGTCCACGATGGTGCCGATGGCCTGGTAGCGCGCGCCGATCAGCGCATCGCCCGCGTTGCCACCGAGCGTGGCCTCTAGCTCGTCGACGATCGCGAGCACGCGCGCTCGTGCGGCCTCGCCGATGCGTTCCAGCACGGCGGCGTCGCGCGCGAGCAAGGCACCGGCGAGCATGCGTCCGGCCGGGCCCGCATCCGCGGGATCGAGCGCGGCCTGCACGCGCAGCAGTGCCGATTCGAGCGTGGCGTCCAGCGCCATGCGCTGCGGCGGCGGCTGCCGGGTCTGCAGTCCCGCGCACACTTCCTCGATCAGTGCGCGCACGCCCTCGCCGCGGCTCGCGACCAGCGGCACCACGGGGCAGCCGAGGCAGGCCGCGAGGCGGTGCGCGTCCACGTGCACGCCCTGCGACTGCGCGACGTCGACCATGTTCAGCGCCACCACCACGGGCACGCTGGCATCGAACAGCTGCGAGCTCAGGTACAGCCCGCGCGCGATGCTCGAGGCGTCGATGATGTTGACGATCAGGTCGGCCTCGCGCGCCAGCACGTAGGCCTGGGCAATCTGCTGATCGATCGCGTCGTCGTCGCGCGAGACGTGCAGCGAGAAGGTGCCGGGGAGGTCGACCACCAGGAACTGGCGGCCCTCGTGCGTGAAGCTGCCGGTCTTGCGCTCGACCGTCACGCCGGGCCAGTTGCCCACGCTCTGGTGGGTGCCGGTCAGGCGGTTGAACAGCGTGGTCTTGCCGCAGTTGGGGTTGCCGACCAGCGCGATCGTGAAGGGCTTGTTCACAGTAGTTCCACCTCCAGGCCCGCGGCCTCGGCGCGGCGCACGCTCAGGCGGAAACCGCGCAGGTTGATCTGCACCGGGTCGCCTAGCGGCGCCTCGCGTGCGACGGTGAACTCGGTGCCGGGGGTCAGGCCCAGGCTGAGCAGCCGGTTGCGGTAGTACTCGGGCATGGGGCCAAAGCCCAGCACGCGCGCACGGTCGCCACGCTGCAGCCGGGAAAAACTGGTATTGCTGTTTTCCATGCGCGGAGTCTAGCGGAAAATGCGAATCATTCGCAAAGTGTACGGATTGTCATATATCCCCGTTCCGCCAGCCGCGCCGCCCGTACGCAGGACTCGCGGCGTTGGCACGGCGGTGG
>JAKJFB010000083.1:0-249 GCA_022705125.1 Pseudomonadota bacterium | reverse complement strand
CCTGCCGATCCTCACCACCACCGAGCGCGAGCAGGTGGGCACCACGTACAAGCGCAAGGGGCAGGAGGCGGCCGTCGCGCTGGGCCACCGGCTGGTGAGCGGCAGCACCAGGGAGGAGCGCATCGCGCGCTGGTGCGCGGTGCTGCAGGAGCATCCGGATGCGCTGGTCCACTGCTGGCGCGGTGGGATGCGCTCGGGGCTGGCTACGCAGTGGATCGCCGAGGCCGGGGTGGCGGTGCGCCTGGTGCG
>JAKJFB010000839.1:266-626 GCA_022705125.1 Pseudomonadota bacterium | reverse complement strand
CCGCCGAGGCGCTGGGCTCAGAGTATATGGGCAGGCGTGTGGGCTGCAACAGCAGGTTCGGGATTCTGTCGTTCAACGGCAACAAGATAATCACCACCAGCGGCGGCGGGGCGCTGCTCTCCGATGATGCGGCCATGATTGAGCGTGCCCGTTTCCTTGCCACACAGGCACGTGACCCGGCGCCACACTACCAGCACAGCGTCATAGGGTACAACTACCGCATGAGCAATGTGGTGGCCGGCATCGGGCGCGGACAGCTCGAGGTGCTTGATCTCAGGGTCAGACAGCACCGCGAGTTCAACGCCTGGTATCGCGGGCTGCTGAAGGATGTCCCGGGTGTCACTTTCCAGTCGGAACCTT
>JAKJFB010000839.1:0-232 GCA_022705125.1 Pseudomonadota bacterium | reverse complement strand
GTGATTGATCCCGCCGTGGCGGGAACAGACCGCGAGAAGCTTCGCCTTGCGTTTGAGGCGGCAGGTATTGAGTCGCGCCCCCTCTGGAAGCCGATGCACCTGCAGCCCGTCTTCGCCGGCTGCCCGGCTTATGTCAACGGCACCTCGGAGAAGCTGTTTGAGAATGGCCTCTGCCTGCCGAGCGGCTCGAACATTGATGCTGACGGCCGGGCAAGGATTGCAGAGGTGCTGA
>JAKJFB010000838.1 GCA_022705125.1 Pseudomonadota bacterium | reverse complement strand
GGCCCGGTGCCCTGGCCCGACGCGGCCTCGGCTACGAGGACCTGCTCGAGATCAACCCGCGGCTCGTGTTCTGCACCATCTCGGGCTACGGCATGACCGGGCCCTACGCCAACCTCCCCAGCCACGGCATCGCGTACGACACCTGGGCGGGCATCGTGAACCCGACCTTCAACGACGACGGCTTCCCGTACCTGCCCGAGCACGCGTCGATCGGCATCCACGCCGGCCCGCTGTTCGGAGCCCTCGGCGTGCTGGCCGGCATCACCAAGGCGAGGGCCACCGGCGAGGGGTCGTTCCTGGAGATCGCGCAGTCCGACGCCGCGGCGGCCATGGACTGGCTGCGCAGCGAGACCTGGAAGGCCTACGAGCGGCCCGAGTCCGAGGTGACCGGCAACAAGGCCGACGACTACGAGCGTCGGGCCCCGGGCACCGCCGGCATGGAAGAGGGCGTCCGCTACCAGGTCTACGAGTCCTCCGACGGGTTCGTGCTGTTCATGGCCTCCGAGCAGGAGTTCTGGAAGAACTTCTGCGCGGGCGTCGATCGGATGGACATGTTCGAGCGGTGGCCCGGCAACACCTACGGCGACCACGCCCGGGGCAACACCGAGATGCGCCGTGAGCTGGCGG
>JAKJFB010000837.1 GCA_022705125.1 Pseudomonadota bacterium | reverse complement strand
ATGTGCGCCAGGCTTGTGTCGGGTTCGTGCATGTCCTCCACGATCTGGAACACGCCCGTGCCCCTGGCGCGCAGCGTGTCGGCCAGCGCCAGGAGTTCGTCGTCACCGGCTTCGAGCGTCGGGATCGGTCTGCCGTCGCTGGAGCGGTGGAAGATCGTGCGCGAGGTGGCGATGCCCATCGCGCCGGCGTCGAGTGCCTCGCCGAGCAGCTCGCACATGCGTGCGATGTCGGCCGGCGTGGCCGGCTCGCGGTTCGCGCCGCGTTCGCCCATCACGTAGACGCGCAGCGCCGCGTGCGGCAGGTAGCAGGCGATGTCCATGTCGTAGCGACGTGAGGCGAGCAGGTCCAGGTACTCCGGGAAGCTTTCCCAGGTCCAGGGCAGGCCCTGCGTCAGCACCGGAAACGGGATGTCCTCCACGCCCTCCATCAGGCGGATCAGGTGGTCCTTCGATTCCGGCCGCATCGGCGCGAAGCCGACGCCGCAATTGCCGAAGATCGTCGTCGTCACCCCATGCAGGGACGAGGGCGACAGGTAGGAATCCCAGGTCGCCTGCCCGTCGTAGTGGGTGTGGATGTCGACGAAGCCCGGGGTGACCAGCAGGCCGTCGGCATCGACGGTGCGGCGG
>JAKJFB010000836.1 GCA_022705125.1 Pseudomonadota bacterium | reverse complement strand
GCCACCTCCTCGAGGTCGAGGCGGCCCTGGCCGCCGCCGGCCTGGGTGCCCTGACGCACCGCCTGGGGCGGCCCTCCGGCGATGGCTGTCTGACCCTGACCCGCACCGGTCGGCCGGTGTTCTCCGAGCGCCTGACCGTCCTCCTGCGGCAGTGGTCCGAGCTGAGCTTCCGCCTGCAGGCCCGCCGCGACAACCCGGCCACGGCCCAGGAGGAGTTCGACAGCCTCCTCCTACGACCCGGCCCGGCCGTTCACCATCGGCACCGGGGCCCGGCCGCGCATGGCCATCCTGCGCGAGCAGGGCATCAATGGCCAGGTCGAAATGGCCGCGGCCTTCGACCGCGCCGGCTTCGAGAGTGTCGATGTGCACATGACCGACCTGCTCTCGAGTCAGGTCGACCTCGCCGACTTCGCCGGCTTCGTGGCCTGCGGCGGCTTCTCCTACGGCGATGTCCTTGGCGCCGGCTCGGGCTGGGCCAAGTCGATTCTGTTCTCGCCGCGGCTGAAGGCGATGTTCGAGGCTTTCTTCGCGCGGCCGGACTCTTTCGCGCTGGGCATCTGCAACGGCTGCCAGATGGTCTCACAGCTCAAGGACATCATCCCGGGCGCCAGCCACTGGCCGGCCTTCA
>JAKJFB010000835.1:321-628 GCA_022705125.1 Pseudomonadota bacterium | reverse complement strand
TGCAAACGTCCCAGCACCTGACGGGCCTCGTCCAGGCCGGTGGCCGGCAACAGCAGCACGAACTCCTCGCCGCCGTAGCGCGCCACGCTGTCACCGGGCCGCAAGATGGCCTGGGCGCGCGCCGCCAGGCCGCGCAGCGCCTCGTCGCCCGCGGCGTGGCCCAGGCTGTCGTTGAGCTTCTTGAAGTTGTCGATGTCCAGCAGCGCCACCGCCAGCAGGCCGCCCTCGCGCGCCTGGCGCGCGCGCTCCTGCTCGAAGGCCGACAGCAGGCCGCGCCGGTTGGCCACCTTGGTGAGCTGGTCGGTCT
>JAKJFB010000835.1:0-248 GCA_022705125.1 Pseudomonadota bacterium | reverse complement strand
GCGTTCGCTCAGCTCGGCGGCGCGTGCGTGCTCGCTGTGCAGGCGCCCCTGGGCCGACTGCACCAGGCCCTGCACGGTGCGTGTCTCCTGCAGCATCTCGCGCACCAGGCCGGTCAGGCTTTCCAGCGAGTCGGCCTGCTCCACCCCCTCGGCATAGCGCCCCAGGTTGTGGCTGAAGCGGTCGGTCTGCTCCGACAGGCCGGCCAGTTCGCTGAGCAGGGTCTGCACCAGGTTCTTCAGCGCGTCGC
>JAKJFB010000834.1:307-631 GCA_022705125.1 Pseudomonadota bacterium | reverse complement strand
CGACGCGAACACCTACCTGCTGATCACCCGCGCGCTCGACTACTTCGATCCCGCGCGCGCGCACGGGGGCGACCTCGCCGCGGCGCTCGCGCCCGCGCGCTGCGGCTTCCTGGTCGCGTCGTTCACCACCGACTGGCGCTTCGCGCCCGAGCGCAGCCGCGAGATCGTCGCCGCGCTGCTCGCGAACCGGCGACGGGTGACCTACGCCGAGATCGATGCGCCGCACGGCCACGACGCGTTCCTGCTCGACGATCCGCGCTACCACGCGCTGGTGCGCGCGTACTTCGACCGCATCGCGTCCGAGGGCGCCGGCGCGCCGGCGCC
>JAKJFB010000834.1:0-236 GCA_022705125.1 Pseudomonadota bacterium | reverse complement strand
GCAATGGCGGTGCGCCGCGCGTGACCGTCCACGGCCCCGCGCGCAACGGGCTGCGTCCCGACCTGGCGACGATCGCCGACTGGATCGCGCCCGGCGCGCACGTGCTCGACCTCGGCTGCGGCGACGGCGCGCTGCTGGACCACCTGCAGCGGGCCAAGGGCTGCAGCGGCTACGGCGTGGAGATCGACGACGCGCAGGTGCTCGCCTGCGCGCACCGCGGCGTCGACGTGATCCAG
>JAKJFB010000833.1 GCA_022705125.1 Pseudomonadota bacterium | reverse complement strand
ACGATATCGTCGCGACCTTCCCCCTTCCCGCATCCGCGTGGTGGGATGACTACTATGTGCCGCTCGCAAAACGTCTTGACAGCCTCCGGGCGGTTGCCGCCGGCGATCCCGGCGCGGAGGCCCAGATCGAGGCCGCGGAGCGTGAGATCGCCGTCTTCCGGGAGCACGCCGGCGAGTACGGCTACGCGTTCTTCATCCTCCGGAAGAACCGCTGACCAGGCCGGCCTATCCGGAGAGCGTTCGCTATAACCGCAAGCGAGAGCCCCATATCCCCGAACGCCACCGCCATCCAGAGGGTGACCAGGCCCGGTACGGCGAGGGCGGCGATACCGAGTTTCACGACGAGCGCCGTTGCTACGTTCTGCCTGACGACCGAGATTGTCTTCTCCGAGAGAGCCACGAGGTAGGCGACCCGGGATATGTCGTCTTCCATCACGACGATATCGGCCGCGTCGATCGCGACATCCGACCCGATGGCCCCCATAGCGACACCGACGTCGGCCCGGGCCAGCGCCGGCGCGTCGTTCACGCCGTCGCCGACCATCACCACAAGCCCGTAGCGGTCCATCAGGCGCTCGACCATCGCCACCTTCTCCTCCGGGAGGAGGCCGGCATGGCACTCGTCGATACCGATGCGGCGGGCAACCG
>JAKJFB010000832.1 GCA_022705125.1 Pseudomonadota bacterium | reverse complement strand
CGGTTCCTGGCGGATCTTTTAGCAGCGACGCAGGTCGCGATCGGCGCAACGGTTCCCGCCGTGCCTTTTTCGCCGCTGCGATCGCGACTTGCGTCGCTCCCACGAGAGACGCCGAGGTGCATCGGTGCGTCGCTCCCACGCGAGATACGAGGCGCGTCGGTGCGCCGTAGGAGCGACGCGAGTCGCGATCGGCGCAACGGTCAGCGCATGCGCTCGGGCTTGAGCTTCGGAGTCAGCGGCACGCCCTTGCGTGCGCGGCGGTGGCGCAGCGGTTCGCGCTGGGCGGGCTTGAGCTCGATCGTCAACGCCTTGCCGCCGCGACCACTGCCCTCGACGGCGAGCACCGCATCGTCTTCGTCGAGCGCCATCACGATGACGCCGCGGCCGCCGCTCTGGGTCTTCATCTCGGGGCGGGGGAAGACCAGGATGCGGCCGTTCTCGGACGCCGCCGCGATCCAGTCGCCGAACACCTTCGCCGGCGCCAGCACCTTCTCGCCCTTTTCCAGGCTCATGAAGGCCTTGCCCGCGCGCTGACGGCTGCTGGCGTCGGCGACGCTGCACAGGAAACCATAGCCGCCGCTGTTGGCGAAGAAGTACACCGAATCCGGCGTGTCGGTGACGACCTGTGCGAGCTTGCCGCCGTCCTGGAAC
>JAKJFB010000831.1:386-652 GCA_022705125.1 Pseudomonadota bacterium | reverse complement strand
CTTTTTAACCACTTAGTTTTGGATAGAATAGTTTAGTGTAGTGTAGACGAGTACAGAAAAGGTTGAAATTTCAATCTCTGTAAATCTGATACCGTTGCAATTACTACCACAAAATAAATCCACGTGTCGCTGGTTCGATTCCGGCTCTGGCACCAAACACATTGAAAACGCTACATTTGAGAATTTCTCACTTGTAGCGTTTTTTTTATTTAACCACTTTTATATCGCCTCCCTTCTGCTAATCAACTTAGCATGAATATAAATAG
>JAKJFB010000831.1:0-328 GCA_022705125.1 Pseudomonadota bacterium | reverse complement strand
CACTTGACATGTGAATTAGATTCATATACAATAAAATCAAAATTAGTTGAAAGGAGAGAAAATATGATGAAATTTACCGTCAGAGAATTAAGAGCTAGGCACCGCATAACACAAGCACAAATGGCTGAAAAACTCGGAATCTCAATTGGTTGTTACAATAATTGGGAAAACAACTTTGGGAAAGTAAAGACGAAAGATGCCGACAGGATAGCTAAAATTCTAAATGTCAAACTGGACGATATTCTCATTTTAGAAGATTAGTTATTTTTTAAGCTAGGGTATGAATTAAATTCATAATGGCAGCAGAAAGACGGGAAGTATAACACGA
>JAKJFB010000830.1:339-661 GCA_022705125.1 Pseudomonadota bacterium | reverse complement strand
CCTCATCAAATCCGGAATCAACACGACCGCCATATTCCGAAAGTCTAAACCAGCTCAATTTCCCGACGCTCGGCCTAAACCCTTCGCCCGGATCCTCCGCGCAGATGCGCGCTTCGATGGCGTGGCCGGTGAGCGTGATCTCATCTTGCTTCAAGGGCAACTTTTCGCCTGCGGCCACGCGCAATTGCCAATCCACCAAGTCAAGCCCCGTGATCGCTTCGGTCACGGGATGCTCGACCTGCAGGCGCGTATTCATCTCGATGAAGAAGAACTCATCGGGAGCGTCGGCCGAGACGATGAATTCCACTGTGCCCGCGCCGAG
>JAKJFB010000830.1:0-312 GCA_022705125.1 Pseudomonadota bacterium | reverse complement strand
CCATCCGGCCGCAAGGGGCCGTTCCCATCGACGATGAATTCCACGGTGCCGGCGTTCTCATACTTCACCGCGCGCGCAACCTTCAGCGCGGCCTCGGTCATCGCGGCGCGCACCTCTTCCGTCATGCCGGGCGCGGGCGCCTCTTCAATCACCTTCTGGCGCCGGCGCTGCAGCGAACAATCGCGTTCGAACAGATGCACAAGGCCGCCATGCTTGTCGCCGAACACCTGCACTTCGATATGGCGTGGCCGCTCAACGAGTTTCTCCACCAGCACGCGGTCGTCGCCGAACGCGGCCTTGGCTTCACGCTGC
>JAKJFB010000082.1:5391-9551 GCA_022705125.1 Pseudomonadota bacterium | reverse complement strand
CCAGCAGTTCGCTGACCCTTACGCCGCCCAGCGCGAGGCCGCGCTGAAGCCGTTCGCGATGGCTCGCCGCCGCGCGGGTGGCCGCCGCGGCACTCTGCCAGGCCTCGAGGCTGCCCTGGGCGCGAGCGAGCAGGACCTGTGCGTCGCGCTGCACTTCGCGCCGCACCTGCACGGCGACTGTCGCCGCCGCGTTGGCGAGATCCGCCTGTTCGGCCGCGGCGAAACGGCGCGCCCCGCTGCCTAGCGGCACGTTGACGAAAACACCGACGGCCTGCTCGTCGCCGCCGCGTTCCGACAGCGCCCTGATGCCGACTACCGGATCGCCGCGCCGGTCCAGCCGCGCGCGCTGCGCCTGCAGTGCGGCAAGATCGGCCCGCGCTTGCGCCAGCTCGATCTCGTGGTTGTGCTCGACCACCCGCTCGGCCCAGGCCGGCAGCGCAACGGTCGGGGCTGCCGGCTCGGGCAGCGCCGCGGGCGAGGCCGGCAGCGCCAGGCCGGGGAAGCGGACATCCAGCGTGATCCGCGCTTCCTCCACCGCGAGCGCTGCCATGCGCGTCGAGCTTGCGGCCTGCGCCTGGGCGGCCTGCGCCGCGTCGAGGTCGGCGGCCGCGGCATCGCCGTTGCGCACCCGCAGCTCCACGATGCGCAGGTCCTCGACCGCCATTGCGGCCGCCTCGCGCGTGATCCTTTCCTGGTCCATGGCACCGCGCCAGGCTATCCACGCCTCCAGCAGCGCGACCGCGGCCGCGTGCCGGGCGTCGGCGAAGGCGAAGGTCGCGGCCTCCTGCTCCATACGGGCGAGGCGGCGGTCGGCGTCAGCCTTGGCGGGCAGGCGGATGCCGCGCTGCACGCTCAGCTCCCACTCGTCGTAGCGCTGGTCCTGCGCCACATCGCGCGAGGCATAACCGGCGCCGCCCACCCAGTCGTGCGGCCCGCGTTCGTAGCCTTGTGCCCGGGCTGCGGCAGCGGCGCGTTCCGCGCTCGCCCGCAGCACCAGCGTGTCGCCATCGATGGCCGCCACCGCCGCCTCGCGCGACGGCAATGCCGCGCGCAGCGCCTCGGGCAGCGCCGCTTCGCCCGCGAGCGCGGCGTCGGCGCAAATCCCGGCCACCACCGCCAGCACGGCTTTTCTCAGCAGGCGATTCATCGGCCCAGCCTCCCGAAGCCCAGCACCGGCACGATCCACCAGGCGATTTCCGGTAGCGGCAAGCGCTCGCGCAGCGCCTCGACGATCAACGTGGCGCGCTCCGGCGCCAGCACCATCAGCAGCACGCCGCGATCGGTGCGTCCGCGCACCTGCTCGCGCACCGAGGCGCGGGTATAGCCGTGACCGTGGCCCTGTCCGCGCAGCGTGGTGAAGCCGGGCAGGTCCGGGTCGATCGTGCGCAGCTCCGCGAGGAGCTGCTCCTCCACCGTCACCGGGAAGGCCAGCGCGAGTTGTACCAGTGCCGTGTCCATCAGTTCCTCCCCGGCGTGGCGTGGCCGAACCGCCGGAATATCAGGGGCAGGAAGAGCAGCGTGAACGGGGTCGCGCTCAGCAGGCCGCCCACCACAACGACTGCCAGCGGGCGCTGGATTTCGGAACCCGGGCCGCTCGCGAGCAGCAGCGGCACCAGGCCGAGCGCCGTGATGGAGGCGGTCATCAGCACCGGCCGGAGTCGTCGCTGCGCGCCCTCGACCACGGTATCGGCCACGCTCCTGCCGCGGGCGAGCAGGTCATTGAAGTGGCTCACCATCACCGTGCCGTTGAGCACCGCGATGCCGAGCAGCGCGATGAAGCCCACCGAGGCCGGCACCGACATGTACTCGCCCGAGAGCCACAGCGCGAGCACGCCGCCGACCAGCGCGAAGGGGATGTTCGCCAGCACCAGCATGGCCTGGCGCACGCTGCCGAAACTGGTGAACAGCACCAGGAAGATCAACCCCAGTGCGACCGGTACCACCAGCGCGAGGCGGGCCGCGGCGCGTTGCTGGTTCTCGAACTGGCCACCCCAGCTCACGGTGTAGCCCGGCGGCAGTTCGACCCCGGCCGCGACCGCGGCGCGCGCGTCCTCGACGAAGCCCACCAGGTCGCGTCCCGCCACGTTCGACTGCACCAGCGCGTAGCGCGAGCCGTTTTCGCGATCGATCTTCACGGGTCCGCTGACACGCGCAACGCTGGCGAGCTCGCCGACGCGCACGGTGCCGCCGGCCGGCGCCGCGAGCGGCAGATCGGCGAAGCGCGCGGGATCGGTACGCAGGCTCTCGTCGCCGCGGATCGCGAGCGGGACACGCCGGCCGTTCTCGATCACGTTGCCGATCACCTGGCCTTCCACCTGCGCGCGCAGTTCCTCCTGCATGCCGGCGACGTCGAAGCCCATGCGCCCGGCGGCGAGCCGGTCGACCGCGATCTCGAGGTACTGCACACCCTCGTTGGTGAGGCGGTAGACGTCCTGTGCGCCCGGGATGCCGCCGACCACGCGCTCGATGTCGGCCGAGAGCGTCTCGAGCACGTCCAGGTCCGGCCCGAAGACCTTGATCGCCACGTCCCCGCGCGCGCCGGTCAGCATCTCGGAAACGCGCATCTCGATCGGCTGCGTGAACGCGTAGGCGGTGCCGGGAAAGTCCTCGAGCACGGCGCGCAGTTCGCCGGTGAGCCACTCCTTGTCGGGGTGGCGCCACTCGGACTTGGGCGCGAGCACCAGGAAGGAGTCGGTCTGGTTGAGTCCCATCGGGTCGAAGCCGAGCTCGTCGGCACCGACGCGTGCGATCACCGAGCGCACCTCGGGCACCCGCGCGAGGATGGCGCGCTGCACCGCGAGGTCGACCGCGGCGCTGGCCCCGATGTTGGCCGAGGGCAGCTTCTCCAGCTGCACCAGCACCGTGCCCTCGTCCATCGTGGGCATGAACGTCTTGCCGGTGGCGAACCAGGCGGCGAGCGCGAGCGCGAACGCGGTGGCTGCGATCATCGAGGCGTGGCGCGGCCGTGACAGAACGAAGTCCAGTGCGCGCGCGTAGGGGCCGCGCAGGCGGCGCATCAGCCAGGGCTCGGCGTGGTGGCCCGCCTGGAGAAGCCACGACGAGAGCACCGGGATCACCGTGAACGACAGCAGCAGGGAGCCGGCCAGCGCGAACACGATGGTGAGCGCGACCGGCGCGAACAACTTGCCTTCCAGTCCCTGAAGGGTCAGCAGGGGCATGAATACCAGCGCGATGATCGCCACCCCCGAGGCCACCGGTGCCGCGACTTCGGCCGCGGCACGCCAGATGCGGTTCAGTCGCGGCGGGGCGCCGGACTGCTCCGGCTCGGCCAGGTGCTCCACGGCGTTTTCCACCACCACCACGGAGGCATCGACCAGCATCCCCAGCGCGATCGCCAGCCCCCCGAGACTCATCAGGTTTGCCGTGAGTCCGGTCAGGCGCATCACCACGAAGGTGAGCAGCACCGCGAGCGGCAGCGTCACCGCGACCACCAGCGCCGCGCGCAGGTTGCCGAGGAACACCATCAACAACACCACCACCAGCACGGTGGCCTCGAACAGTGCGCGCGTGACGGTGCCGGTGGCGCGCTGGATCAGGTCGCTGCGGTCGTAGAAGGGCTCGATGCGCACCCCGGGAGGCAGGCTTGTGCCGAGCACCTCGAGCCGCGCCTTCACGCCGGCTACCACCTGCGCGGCATTGGCGCCGCGCAGCCCCACTACCAGGCCCTGCACGGTTTCCTCGCGCCCATCTAGCGTGACTGCTCCGTAGCGGGTGAGTGAGCCCTCGCGCACTTCGGCCAGGTCGCCGACTCGAAGTACCCGGTCGGCGCGCATCGCGACCACCGTCGCGGCGATGTCGTCGAGGCCGCGCAGCGCGCCGGTCACGCGCACCACCAGCGCTTCCTCGCCCTCGTCCAGCCGGCCCGCACCGTCGTTGCCGTTGTTGCGCTCCAGCGCCGCACGCAGTTCCGCGATGCCGAGGCCGGCCTCGGTCAGGGCGATCCGGTCGGGCACGACCTCGAACGTGCGCACCTGGCCGCCGAGCGCATTGACGTCGGCGACCCCCGGCACCGTGCGCAGCGCCGGGCGGATCACCCAGTCGAGCAGCGTTCGCCGCTCCTGCAGGCTGTAGCCCTCGCCCTCGATGGTGAACATGTAGAGATCGGAAAGTGGGGTCGCGATCGGCGCGAGTCCGCCCTC
>JAKJFB010000082.1:0-5354 GCA_022705125.1 Pseudomonadota bacterium | reverse complement strand
ACCGCCGCGAAACGTTCCGCGACCTGCTGGCGCGCCCAGTAGATGTCGGTGCCCGCGGCAAAGTCGAGCGTGACGTCGGCGATTGCGTACTTGGCCGAGGAGCGCAGCATCGCCTGGCGGGGGATGCCCAGCAGTTCCATCTCGAGCGGTACGATCACGCGCTGCTCGACCTCCGCTGGCGTCATGCCGGGGGCCTTCAGGATCAGCTTGACCTGGGTCGGGGAAATGTCGGGGAAGGCGTCGATCGGCAGTTCGCGCCAGGCGATACCGCCGCCGACGATCGTCGCGACCGCGAGCAGCGCCATCAGCAGGCGCTGCGACAGCGCGAATTCGACCAGGCGGGCCAGCATCTCATTCGCCTCCCGCATCGGTATCGCTTTCGGCCAGCGATTTCAGCGCCAGCACGCCGCGTGTCACCACGCGCTCGTCGGCGCGCACACCGGTCATCCAGGCCGAGGCACCGTCACGCGCCAGCAGGTCCACGGGCTGCGCCGCGAAACCATCGCCGCGCGCGACGAACACCGTGGGCGTGCCGGCCAGGTCCACGACCGCGACTGCCGGGACCTCGACCGCGCCGCTCGGAGCCGGCCGCGCGATCGCGAGCTCGATCATCTGTCCCGGCGCGGCCGCGCCGCCCGGCAGCCTGAAACGCACCGCCAGAGCGTGTGTCGCGGGATCGAGCGCGCCGCTGACCGCCGTGACTTCGCCCTCGATGCCGGACGCGGTGGTCGCGCGCATGCCGGAAGCGATCTGTCCGGCGAGTCGCGGGGGTGCGCTGCCGAGCGCGACCAGCGCATCGCCCGAGGCAATCTCGAGCAGCATCTCGCCGGCGTTCACGGCATGGCCGGGATCGTGCGGCCGGCGCAGCACCCGTCCCCCCGACGGCGCCAGCAATTCCACCGAGCCGTCGCGCCCGATGCGGGCACCGGCTGTTCGAGCGGCGTCGCCAGCCACGGTGGCGCGCAGTGCTGCCAGTTCGGCCTGCGCCGACTCGAGTTCGCGCCGCGCAATGACGCCGGCCTCGAGCAGCGCGCGGGCGCGCGTCTCGGCTTGTCCGGCCTGCGTCAGCCGCGCGGTGTTCGCCTGCGCCAGCGCGACGGCGTCGGCCCATTCGGGGCTCTGCAGGCTCAGCAACAATTGCCCCGCGAGCACGTCCTCGCCTTCGCGTACGTACACGCCGGCCACCGTGCCCGGATGCCGCGCCGCGACCAGCCGGCGCACGCTGGCGTCGAGTTCCACGCGCGCCGGCAGTCGCGCGACGCGCACCCAGTCGGCCGCGACCGCCGGCGCGAACTCCAGGCCCATCGCCTGGGCCTGCGCGGGGCTGATCGCGAGCGCAGCGGGCGCGGCCTCGGCAGCTGTGGTGAGCGTGGCGGCCAGCAGGGCGGCGCAAAGAAACGTGCGTGACGGGGACGGCATGGCGAAGGCGCTCCTCTCGGGATCGCGCCATGATCGCAAGGCAGGCTTAGGATTTGCTTAAGCGCACCCGGTTCAGGGCAGTGGCACGAAGCCATCGATGCGGATGACGAGTTCGCCATCGCGCAGCGCGAAGTCCAGCCGCAGCCCGTGGGCGCGCGCCAGCGCCCGCGCCAGCGCGAGCCCCAGGCCGGCGTGATGGCCGCCGCTGCCGGCTTCGCCGTTCGGTGCACGGAAGAAGCGCGCGCCGAGGCGGGGCAGGTCTTCTTCCGCCAGTTGCGGTGCCGGATTGGCAAACTCGAGCACCGGGGCCGGATCGGGGCGCAATCGCACGCGCACGGTACTGCCCGGTGGGGCGTGATCCATTGCGTTGGCGCACAACGTGGCGAGCAGGCGTTCGAGCATGGCGGCATCCGCCTGCACCCAGCATTCGGCGGGCAGCGCCCAAGCGAACGTGACTCCGCGCGCGCTGACAGTCTCGTCGAAGCGCGCGGCGCTCTCGCGCAGCAACGCGACCAGCTCCAGCGGCTCCGCGGCGCCGACCTCGAGCCCGGCGTCGAAGCGTGCCAGCGTGAGCAGTGCCTCCACGGTGCGGTCCATCTCGGCACCCAGCACGCTGAGCTCCGCGAGCGCCCCGCGCAAGCGCTCCGGTTCAGTGGCCTGCAGGCTGATCTCGGCGATGGCGCGAAGCTCCGCGACGGGCGTGCGCAACTCGTGCGCGAGATCCTGGGCGAAGCGGCGCTCGCGCTCCAGAGTCTCCATCAGCTGGTCGACGACCTGGTCGAACTTCTGCGCCACCGGGCGCAGTTCCGCCGGCAGCCCGGGCTCGACGATCGGCTCGCGCGGCGCCCCGGGACGGATGCGCGCGATGCGATCGGCGATGCGGTCCAGCGGCGCCAGCGCCAGGCGCACCCCGCTCGATGCCAGCAGCAGCGTGGCCGCGAGCGCGAGCATCACCCCGGACACGAAGATCAGGTGGATGCGAGCCTCGAGCGCGTCGATCTGCTCGCGCTCCTCTGCCACTACCAGCGTCAGGCTGCCGCGTTCGTCGCCGGGAGCGAGCGGGAACACGCGCGCCACGGCGCGGCCGCGGTGGCCGTCGGGAAGCCGCTGGTCGTAATGGAGGAAGCGCGCGCTCGTGACCCCGTCGGGCCGGGGCAGGTCCACCGACTGGCTCGATGCGGAGCGCGCGATCACGCGCGAGCGCGCGTCCCAGGCCTGGAAGTAATCCGTATGTCCTTCCTCGCGAAATTCCGGCATCCAGAGCGAGATCTCGCCGGCACCCTCGACGCGCGCGCCGAGGTAGCCTGCGATCGCGTTGGCGCGTGCCGAGAGGCCGGCATCGAAGCGCCGGTAAAGCTCGCGATCCACCAGTGTATCGATCAGCAGGAACAGGCCGCCGAGCGCCACCGCGACCGCGAGCGCCACACCCAGTGCGACGCGCCGCCTGAGTGTCAGGGCTTCAGCCGGCGACATAGCCGAAGCCGCGCCGCGTCTGGATGAGTTCGGGGAGTCCTGCGCGCGCGAGCTTGCCGCGCAGGTTGCTCATCAGCACTTCGATCACCTTGTCGGAGGACTCGCTGCCGCTGGCATAGATGCCCTCGAAGAGCTGTGCGCGGCTCAGTACGCGTCCGGAGTGACGTACCAGCGTCTCGAGCAGCGCGTACTCCTTCGGCGTCAGCGTGATCGCGCCGCCCGGTCCGCGCGCGACGCGCCGCGCCGTGTCGAGCTCGAGCCCATCCAGCTCGATCAGCGCCGACGGCTCTTCCCGCGCACGCCGGCCCAGCGCCAGCACGCGCGCGCGCAGTTCGTCGAAGGAGAAGGGCTTCACCAGGTAGTCGTCGGCGCCGATGTCGAGTGCGCCGACGCGGTCGGCGACTGCGTCGCGCGCCGACAGCACCAGCACGCGTACCGGCAACCGGCGCCGGCGGATCTCGCGCAACAGCGCAAGACCATCCATGCGCGGCATCATTATGTCGAGCACGATCACGGCGTAGGACGCCGATTGCAGGTAGGGCAGTGCGTCGCGCCCGTCCGCCGCCATGTCGATCGCGAGCCCCGCTGCTTCCAGCCCCGCGGAGATGGCGCCGCGAAGGCGTTCCGAATCCTCGACGACCAGCACGCGCATGGTGTTGTTTACGCGGGCGCGGGCGAGTGGCCGCCCGGCGTCATGCGCGGGCGTTGCGTGGCGGCAGTGGCAGCGATGGTGTTCACGGGCGCAGGCACCGCGCATGACTACAGGAAGCGCAGAGCATACCGCAACCGGCGCGGCGGCAGTCCCGCTGTTTCGTTCGACCTGGTCAGGCCGTAGGATGCGGGTATCCATCCCGTTACCCAGGAATCGCCGTGGCCTGGTTGCTGACCAAATACGCCGTTACCGCCGCCGTGGTGGTGCTCGTTTCCGAATTCGCCAGGCGTAGCGACCGTCTCGGCGGCCTGATCGCCGCGCTGCCGCTGGTCACGGTGCTCGCGCTGATCTGGTTGCACGTGGAGCAGCAGCCCGAGCAGAAGATCGCGAACCTCGCCCGGTACACCTTCTGGTACGCCGTGCCCACGCTGCCCATGTTGCTGGTGTTCCCGGCGTTGCTGCCGCGCCTGGGGTTCTGGCCCACGCTGCTGGCCAGCGTGCTCGTCGCGCTCGCCTGCTTCGCCGCGTTCGCGCTGCTGGTGCGGCGTTTCGGTATCGAATTGCTGTAGTCCGGCTCATCGAGGGTAAACCAACCATGCAAAAGCGATCGCTGGCCCTCGGCAAGGTCTACGGCCTGCTCGAACCCGGCCCGGTCCTTCTTTTATCCACGTGCCACAAGGGTCGCGCCAACGTGATGGCGATGTCCTGGCACACGATGATGGACTTCGAGCCGCCGCTGGTCGGCTGCGTGGTCAGCGCTCGCGACTTCAGCTTCGCGGCGCTGAAGGCCACGCGCGAATGCGTGCTCAACATCCCGGCCGCGGAGCTCGCGGCGAAGGTGGTGGCCTGCGGCAACAGTTCCGGGCGTCGCGTGGACAAGTTCGCGGCCTTCGGCCTGACGGCGGCCCCCGCGAAGCTGGTCGCGTCGCCGCTGGTGGCCGAGTGCTGGGCGAACCTGGAGTGCCGCGTGCTCGATACGCGCCTGGTGAACCGCTACAACTTCTTCGTGCTGGAGGTCGTGAAGGCCTGGATCGACCCGGCCGTGAAGGACCCGCGCACGGTGCACCACCGCGGCCGCGGGGTGTTCATGGTCGCGGGCGATTCGATCAGGCTGCCGTCGCGGGCGAAATAGGCGCCGATGTGGCGGGCCCGTGCGCCGGGCAACGGGATCTGGTCCTGCCGAAAGCGAAGAACCCGGCTTGGTGCCGGGCTCTTCAGGGGTTGCCCTACTTCTTCAGACTGTCGCGGATCTCGCGCAGCAGCAGCACGTCTTCCGGGGTGGGCGGCGGCTCCGCGGGTGCCGCCTGCTCCTCGCGCTTGAGCTTGTTGATGCCCTTGATCAGCAGGAATACCGCGAAGGCGACGATAAGGAAGCTGATGATGTTGTTGATGAATACGCCGTAGTTGATGGTGACCGCGCCGGCAGAGGCGGCGTCGGCGATGCTCCTGAACTCGCCCTCGCCTTTCAGCACCAGGAACAGGCCGGAGAAATCCACCCCGCCCAGCAGCAGGCCGATCGGCGGCATCAGCACATCCTTCACCAGGCTCTGCACGATGGTCCCGAAGGCGCCACCGATGATGATGCCCACGGCCATGTCCACCACGTTGCCCTTGACGGCGAACTCCTTGAACTCCTTCAGCATGCTCATGGCAACACTCTCCGTTTGTTGTTTTTCACCCCGGGATATCCCGGTCGTCGGGAGTGTAACAGCAGGAGCTGAAGAAAGCGTCGGATGTATAACCGGGGGTGGCGGCAGCCGCTCGACTGAAAGAAACTGGACGCTGATCGATTCGAGACGCCGGCAATTCT
>JAKJFB010000829.1 GCA_022705125.1 Pseudomonadota bacterium | reverse complement strand
GATCGCCCGCCGCAATGCCGAGCTCGAGATCCAGCGCATGACCGCCATGATCGCGAGCCGGACCTCGGAGAGCGCCCTCGCCGAACCGCCGGCCCTTCCGGCCCGCAAGTAATCGTTCCGTTTTTCTCAGCCCCAGGCTCATGCGAGCCTGGGGTTTTTCTTTGTCGGCTCGGAGAGTGCTTGCCCCGTGCCGTCGCCTTTTTCACCGTGACCGGCTGTGCAAAAAACCTCGGATATCAATGTCGTCGAAAGCCGTCCCCGGCGGCGCTCCTCGCGGAGTTGCCCAAGACGGAATCCCAGGCTGATTTTATCACCCAAGCCCGCGCCGAGATACGCGATATTCTCCGCGGCAAGGACCGGCGTTTTCTCCTGATCGTGGGGCCGTGCTCCATCCATGATCGCGCGGCCGGCCGCGAGTATGCATCGCGCCTCGCCCAGCTCGCTCGTGAGGTGTCCGATCGCATGCTGATCGTCATGCGCGTGTATTTCGAGAAGCCGCGCACCACCGTTGGATGGAAAGGTCTCATCATGGACCCGCACCTCGATGGCTCGCATGATATCGAGTCCGGCCTCCGCCAGGCCCGCGCATTTCTGCGCGAAGTGCTCGATATCGGCCTGCCCACCGCGACCGAGCTGCTTGATCCGATCACACCCCAGTACATCTCC
>JAKJFB010000828.1 GCA_022705125.1 Pseudomonadota bacterium | reverse complement strand
CCTGGAACACAAGATCTGCGAGCCGGCCTTTTACGCGACCGTGATCCAGGACTGGGGCAGCAGCTACCTGGCCGCCTCGGCGCTGGGCCCCAAGGCGCAATGCCTGGTCGACCTCGGCCACCATGCGCCCAACGTCAACATCGAGCTGATCGTGGCCCGCCTGATCGCCGCTGGAAAGCTTGCAGGCTTTCACTTCAACGACAGCAAGTACGGCGACGACGATCTGGACTCCGGCAGCGTTTCGCCCTACCGCCTGTTCCTGGTCTTCAACGAGCTGGTCGCCGCCGCGCACGAGCAGGTCAAGGGCTTCGACCCGGCTTACATGCTGGACCAGAGCCACAACGTCACCGACCCCATCGAGAGCCTGATGGCCAGCGCCGAGCAGGTCGTGCGCAGCTATGCGCAGGCGCTGTTGGTCGACCGCGTGCAACTCGATGCCGCGCAGCAGGCCAACGACGCACTGAGCGCCACGCGCCTGCTGCAGCGCGCCTTCCAGACCGATGTGCAGCCCATCCTCCAGCAGGTCCGCCTGCAGGGCGGTGGCGCGATCGATCTGATCGGCGCCTACCGCGCCAGCGGCTACCGCGCCGCGAAGGCCGAGCAGCGCCCGGCACGCGTGGGCGGGGGCGGCGGCATTGTCTGAAGTTCGCTCCAGCGGTACCGGTCC
>JAKJFB010000827.1 GCA_022705125.1 Pseudomonadota bacterium | reverse complement strand
TGCGGTGCCGAATCGGTGCCCAGGAAAACGTTGGTCCGACCAGACGTCGCGACCCGACGCAACGCCAGTCGGTGCCGCTCGCGCTTGAGCACCGGCAGGCAGTAGTAGTGCGGCCGCAAGCCGCCCATGAAGATGGCGTTGCGGTTGTACAGCAGGTGGTGCGCGGTGATGGTGGCGGCGGTGTGCGGGCCGGCCTCGGCCACGTACTGCGCTGCCTCGCGGGTGGTGATGTGCTCGAACACCACCTTCAGCTCCGGGAAGTCGCGCCGCAGCGGCTGCATCACCCGGTCGATGAACACCGCCTCGCGGTCGAACAGGTCGATCTCGCCGTCGGTCACTTCACCGTGCACCAGCAGCTTCAGGCCGGCCTGCTGCATCGCCTCCAGCACCTTGTAGGTCTTGCGGATGTCGGTGACGCCGGCGTCGCTGTTGGTGGTGGCGCCGGCCGGGTAGAGCTTGAGCGCCACCACGCCGGCAGCAGCCGCACGGGCGATCTCGTCGACCGCCAGGTTGTCGGTCAGGTACAGCGTCATCAGCGGGGTGAAGTCGACCCCCATCGGCACCGCGGCCTGGATGCGGGCGCGGTAGGCCGCGGCTGCGGCGGCGGTGGTGATGGGCGGGCGCAGGTTGGGCATGATGATGGCGCGTGCAAACTGCCGCGCCGTGGCCG
>JAKJFB010000826.1:424-672 GCA_022705125.1 Pseudomonadota bacterium | reverse complement strand
GGCGTTGCACCACCCCGACCACCATCTCGCCGAATCGTTCGTGCGGTGTGCCGACGACGACAGCGTCGAGAACCGCCGGGTGGGTCTTCAACGCTTCCTCGACCTCCTCGGGGAAGATCTTCTCGCCGCCGCTGTTGATGCAGACCGACCCTCTGCCGAGCACGGTGACGGTGCCGTCGGCATCGATCGTCGCGTAGTCACCCGGACAGGAGTAGCGCTTGCCGTCGACGATGAGGAACGTGCGTGCC
>JAKJFB010000826.1:0-280 GCA_022705125.1 Pseudomonadota bacterium | reverse complement strand
GGCCATCGTCGTCGACAACGATCGTGTTGGCCCCGGCCTGGAATCGGGCGGTCTTGGCGGCGGCGCCTCCGCCGGAGACGGATTGACCCATGCCGAGCGCCTCGGACGAGGAAAAGGCGTCGAGCAGCAGCATGCTGGGCTGATGGGCGAGCATGCCCTGCTTGGTCGCCTCGCTCCACATCACACCCGACGACACGAAGGCCATGACCGATTCCAGTGACCAGCGGCCCGGCTCGGCGTCGAGCGCAGCGAGTATCGGTTTGGCGAAGGCGTCACCGAC
>JAKJFB010000825.1 GCA_022705125.1 Pseudomonadota bacterium | reverse complement strand
CGAATCTATTCCCCGCCGGGGTCTTCCTCGATCTCGAGGCTGCCCGCCTCGCACCACACGGTCGCGTGCGCATAGCCCTGCGGTGCGTGGCTGAGCGAACTCATCAGGTACCAGCGCCACGGATAGTCGCCGAAGTCCCGGTAGTCCCCGGTCAGCGTGCCGGCGAAGAACTGGCGACCCGCGAAGCGCGTTCCGGCGACGGCGGCCCCGCCGTCGCACTCGGCGCGCCGGCCCGCTCGCGCGGCGTCGAAGCCGGTGCGAAACGGCGCGCCGTCGCCGGTCTCAGCCCTCGTCATCGGCCGCGAAGCGGTCGAAGACATCGAGCGCCTCCTCGACCATGTCGGAGAGTATCTGGCGCGCCGGCTTCATCTCCGTGACGTAGTCGATGCCCTGGCCCGCGGCCTCGGTCATCAGATCCTTGCGCAGGTAATCGTTGGCCCCGGTGATGTACTCGTTCGACAGCAGCATCTGCAGTGGCGGCTTGAGCGCGCGCGGGGCATCCTCGCGGCTCCACTCCACGTGCCAGGGGCAGCGGATCGTGCGCATCGTGTAACCCGATATGCAGTCGGAGTACGAGGTGTCGTCCGCGCTCGACTCGATCAGCTTCTCCTTCATCGGCAGGTTCACGTCGGACTCGCGCGAGGCGAGCCACAGCGAACCCGTCCACACGCCGTCGGC
>JAKJFB010000824.1:303-681 GCA_022705125.1 Pseudomonadota bacterium | reverse complement strand
ATCCCGAGGCCCGAACTGTTCATCGCCGCCCTCGGAAAGGAGGCGCAGGACTTCGCCTTCGTCCTCTGCAACCGCCTGCGAATGAAGGGCGCCCTCGCCGAGACGGACTACGGGGCGCGGAGTCTCAAGAGCCAGATGAAGCGCTCCGACAAGCTCGGGTGCCGCTACACCCTCATCCTGGGCGAGCGGGAGCTCCGGGAGAGGAAGGCCCTTCTGCGGGACATGAAGGACAGCTCCCAGCAACCCCTGGGGCTCGACGATGCGGAGAACACCATCCTGGGCATCCTGTCAACGGAATGACACGGAGCCGTTCGGCGACGGAAGGATGCAAGGCCACAAAAGACAGAGGGTAAGAAGGTTGGAGAAGGGAGGGAACAC
>JAKJFB010000824.1:0-276 GCA_022705125.1 Pseudomonadota bacterium | reverse complement strand
TTGTCGGACTTCATCACACGATGGAAACGAACTCACTGCTGCGGCCGCCTGACGGCCGAAGATGCCGGGAACGAAGTAGTCTTGATGGGATGGGTGCACCGCCGCCGCGACCACGGCGGGGTCATCTTCGTCGACCTGCGCGACCGCGAGGGCATCGCTCAGGTCGTCTTTAACCCCGAGGTCCAGGCCGACATCCCCGCGATGATCGGCACCAGCGCCGCGCTGGCGATCAGCGGCATCCCGTTCAACGGCCCGATCGGCGCCGCCCGCGTGGGC
>JAKJFB010000823.1:403-683 GCA_022705125.1 Pseudomonadota bacterium | reverse complement strand
GACAGCGAAGTAGCAGCGCAGGCCATGGGTATAAACCTGGCCAAGTACAAGGTGACTGCGTTTGCGGTGAGCGCGTTTTATGCTGGGGTAGCAGGGGTTCTGCACGCCCATCTCACCAGGTATGTGAGCCCGTACGACTTCAACATGGGCGTGTCGATGACATTGCTTTCAGCGATCGTGGTGGGCGGATTGGGCAGCGTGCCCGGCTCGATTCTGGGGGCGATATTCATGACCATTCTGCCTCACATATTCAGCCGGGTGAAGAACTTGCCCTTGATCC
>JAKJFB010000823.1:0-263 GCA_022705125.1 Pseudomonadota bacterium | reverse complement strand
GCGACCAAGAGTGGCAATGCTTGAGCTTCAAGGCGTGACGGTCAGATTCGGCGGCCTGGTGGCGGTCAACTCGCTCAGCTTCGGTGTGGAGGAAGGCACGATCCACGGTCTTATCGGGCCCAACGGCGCCGGCAAGAGCACGGTGTTCAACGTCGTGTCGCGTTTCATACGGCAGGACGCGGGCGAAATCCGCTTCAGGGGCCAGGCTCTCGACTGCGAACCGCATGATGTCGTGATGCGGGGTATCGGGCGGACGTTCCAGA
>JAKJFB010000822.1 GCA_022705125.1 Pseudomonadota bacterium | reverse complement strand
GTCTGCAGTGGGAATTGGGTCATACTTTGTCACCGAATGTGTGCACCCTCCGGCAGACCCCACCCACACCATGACCATAGCCCCCACCCCCGATTGGAACCCCCGCAGCGACGCCGTTCAGCAAGACCAGATCGCTGCCTACGACCACCTGCGTGACCAGCACGGTGCGGCCTACAGCGAGATGCTGCACTGGTCCGTGCTGGGCCATGCGGATGTGCTGCGCATCCTGCAAGACCATGAGCGTTTCAGCAACGTGGTGTCGCGCCATGTGGCGGTGCCCAACGGGTGGAGGCTTTTCGCCCCGTGTGCGAGCGCATCACGGCAGAACTGTTGCAGGCGCTGCAAGGGCGGCGGGAGGTGGATTGGGTGGCTGCCTTTGCGCTGCCGTTTGCTGTGCGCATCCAGTGCGCGTTCATGGGCTGGCCCATGGATCTGGAGGCCGAGTTGACCGAATGGTCGGCCCGCAGCCACGCGGCCACGCTGGCGCAGGACCGGCCCGCGCTCGATGCGCTGGCGGCGCAGTTTGAGGGCATTGTGGCGCGCATGCTGGACGAGCGCCGTGCCAGCGGCGCCGATCCGCAGCAGGATGTGACGGCCTCGCTCATGCACGCCACGGTGCTGGGCCAGCCCCTGGGGGCCGATGCCATTGCCAGCATCCTGCGCAACTGGACGGTGGGCGAGATC
>JAKJFB010000821.1 GCA_022705125.1 Pseudomonadota bacterium | reverse complement strand
CTTCATGCAGTACTACCTGCTCTATGCCGGCGACGGCTGGCGCCACGAGAAGGTGCAGGGCGGCTTCGAATTCCCCGATGGCCGGCGCGAGCCGGTGGCGCGCATCGAGCCGCGGCTGCGCTTCGATGCGCGCAACAAGCGCCTGCAGGGCGGGGAGTTCGGTTTGACCATGGCCGATGGCAGCACGCGCAAGCTGGCCGTGCGTGTGCTCGACGAGACCGGCTTCCACCTTGGGGCCGGGCTCTACCACGGCTTCGACGGCAAGTATCACGGCCAGTGGCGCGGACCGCTGGTGGTGGAAGGCGAGCACTTCGCCGACTGCTCATCTCCCGAAGCCACGGCGCGGCTGAACCAGTTCCGTGACTGCCTGATCGAGGTGTGCGACAGCGCCACCGGCGCCATCGGCATCGGCAACTGCCAGACCTGGGTGCAAGGGCGCTGGCCCGAACTCGGGCTGCCCGACGGTTAGCGTCTTCCAACGACACGCAGAAACCATGAATTCCAAGTCACCTGCCTTCACGCCGGACAAGCTTCCGCTCGGCACGCACTGGACGCTACTGCTGCTGCTCTTCGTCTACACGATGAGCTTCACCGACCGGCAGATCATCGGCATCCTGATGCAGCCGATCAAGACCGAGTTCGGCGTCTCCGACACCGCGATGGGGCTGCTCTCGGGTCTGGCCTTCGCGCTCTTC
>JAKJFB010000820.1:383-697 GCA_022705125.1 Pseudomonadota bacterium | reverse complement strand
CGCCGCTACCGGTGCCGAGCGACGCGGCACTCGCGGCCTGCGCGCTGGTCGAGGCCGCCGCCGCGCGTGCGGTGGCGCAGGACGCCGCGCGTCGCGCCGGCAAAGCTTCGTCGCCGTGGGCGCTGGCCGATGCGTTCTGGCCAAACCAGCCCGATTGCGGCATCGACTTCGACTACGCACAGGGCGAGCAGCGCCTGGCCGTCAGCGTGATCGCGGACGGCGACGGCTATCGCATCCGCATCGCCGGCCGCGAACTGCGCGCCCGCGCCGACATCGATGGCGAGCGCATCACCCTCACGCTGGGCGACGCGCAG
>JAKJFB010000820.1:0-263 GCA_022705125.1 Pseudomonadota bacterium | reverse complement strand
GCCCGAGTCCGAAGACGGCCATGGCGGCCATCTCGTTGCGCCGATGCCGGGATCTGTGGTCAGCGTGCTGGTCAAGGTCGGCGACACGGTCAAGAAGGGCCAGCCGCTGATCATCATGGAGGCGATGAAGATGGAGCACACCATCGTGGCACCATTCGACGGTGCCGTCGAGGCGATCTACTTCGCGGCGAAAGAACAGGTCAAGGAAGGCGCCGAACTGGTCGCGCTGGCCGAGGCGGTTGCCGTCTGATCCGCGCGCGAAC
>JAKJFB010000081.1 GCA_022705125.1 Pseudomonadota bacterium | reverse complement strand
GCTCCTGCTCGCAGGCGAGCCGCGACGCGTGCTCCTTCGGCAGGAACACCATGCCCACGCCGTACTCGCCGGGCGGCGGCAGCTGCAACCCCTGCTTCGCCATCTCCTCGCGATAGAGCTCGTCGGGAATCTGGATCAGTACGCCCGCGCCGTCGCCCATCAGCTTGTCGGCACCGACCGCGCCGCGATGGTCGAGGTTCTCGAGGATCTTCAGCCCCTGCTCGATGATCGAGTGGGAACGCTGGCCCTTGATGTGCGCCACGAAGCCCACGCCGCAGGCGTCGTGCTCCTGGGCCGGGTCATAGAGACCGTGACGGATGGCGTGCTGGATTTCAGAAGCCGACATGACTGACCTCGCGTGCGGGAGGATTCGTTGGAGGCGGCAGCATACTCCACGCGCCCGGCAGGGCCAAGCATATTAAATAGGGTCGGAGACTATTTAAAACAACATGCTCTGTCTGCGAGATTTATATGGGGACACATTAATGCTTGCGCGGTCGTCCCCGCTTTGCCGGCACGAGCCGTCGCCCCGACACCGCGCTCATCCGCTCCAGGAAGCCGGCGGAACCCAGCGCCAGGCCCCGCAGGCAGGACGCCGTGATCTGCTGTGCCTCCGCCACCAGCACCGGTTGCCCGAGGAAGTCCCGCCACGCCGCCTCGCGCTCGAAGGGCGTGTTGCCCAACGACCAGAACAACGCGTGATCGGTCAGCAGCGCATCGGTGGCCTGCCCGAGGTGATGACGCGCGCTGGACCAGCGGAATGCCCCCGCTTCGGCGGCGATTCCGGCGCGCAGCGGGTTCAGCTCGATGTAGCGCATGCAGCGCAGCAGCCAGGTATCGGCCTCGATCAGGCCGCAGCGAAAGCGCCCCTCCCACAACGTGCCGCTGCGCTGGTGGCGATGGTTGAACCAGCCCACGTAGTTGCGACCCAGCGCCTGCATCATGCGGCTCAAACCCTCGGTCCCGGCGGGCGTGGCCAGCAGGTGCACGTGATCGTCCATCAACACGTAGGCATGCAGCGCGACCTTCGCCGCCACCGCCGCCTCGCGCAGGCAGTCGAGGTAGCGCTCGCGGTCGGCGTCGTCGCGAAACAGCGCGGTGCGGTCGTTGCCGCGCTGGAACAGGTGATGCGGGTGGCCGGCGACTGCCAGCCGGGACATGCGCGCCATGGGGGGTACGGATCCGGAACCGGGACGGGGCGTCCAGTATAGGCGCAGCGCGCAGCGCATCATCGAGATTGTAATCGGCGCCCCGGCGGTGTGAAATCAGTGGCTTGTCGATCCAACCCACTCGCCGCCCGGCAATGGCGGCGGCACGAACCCGGAGACCACCCGCATGAGCGATGACGGACTGCTGCGCCTGCCCACCGCCGAGGAAGCCGAGGCCTTCTGGCGCGACGGCGTGGTCTGCCTGCGCGGTGTGCTGGACCCCGCTTACGTGCTGGCGATGGCGCCGGCGGTGGAACGGCTGATCCGCGAATCACTGGGCACGACCATGGTCGACATGAGCGCCATGGGCGAGGAGCTCGCGCGCGCCGGCGAGACCGTGCTGAGCGACGCGCGTGCCGGCGGCGGACGCTTCGTCTCGGGCATCGACCACTGGCGCGTGGACGCTGATTGCGCCCGCTTCGCCTGCCGCTCCGCGGTACCGGCCATCGTCGCACGGCTGCTCAACGCCACGCGCCTCAACCTTTGGGAGGACAGCATCCTGGTGAAGGAGCCCGGCACCCCCGAGCGCACCGCCTGGCACCAGGACCTGTCGTACTTCCACGTCAGCGGCGAGCAGGTCTGCACCACCTGGATACCGCTGGATCTGGCCGACGCCGAGACCGGCGCGATGCGCTTCGCGCGCGGCTCGCACCGCTGGGCCGACCTGTACCGCCCGAACATGTTCGTCTCCAACATGCCGATGGTCGGCACGGTGGGCGAGCAGGTGCCGGACATCGACGCCATGGCAGACGCGGGCGCCGTGGAGCTGCTGCAATTCGCGCTGGGCCCCGGCGACATGACAGTACATCACGCGCGCACGCTGCACGCGGCCGGCGGCAACCTGAGCCGCGAGCGCCGTCGCCGCGCGATCAGCCTGCGCTACTGCGGCGATGACGCGCGCTATCACTTCCGTCCGGGTGCGCCGCGCAAGCCGCATCACGACTTCGTGCAGGAGGGCGACGCGCTCGGCGGCCCCGATTGCCCCGAGGTCTGGCGGGCCTGAATCCCGATGGTGCTGCGCCGGCGACTGCGCTATGGTCGGCTGATCGTTCGGCTCCGGGCTTCACCATGACCGCTGTGCTCGTGATCCTCCATGTGCTCGGCGCCACCGTCTGGACCGGCGGCCACCTCGTGCTCGCGCTGGCGGTGCTGCCGCGCGTGCTGCGCGAGCGCGCACCTGCCGAGCTGCTGCGCTTCGAGTCGGGCTTCGAGAAGATCGGCATCCCGGCGCTGTTGCTGCAGGTGCTCACCGGCGTGCTGCTCGCCGCGCGGATGCTGCCGCCGGCGCTCTGGCTCGAGCTGCACAACCCGGTGGCACGCCTGGTCTGCATCAAGCTCGGGCTGCTCGCGCTGACGGCACTGCTGGCCGTGGACGCGCGGCTGCGCATCATCCCGCGGCTCAGCGCGTCGAACCTGCGCGCGCTCGCGTGGCATATCGTGCCGGTCACGCTGATCGCGGTGCTGTTCGTGATCACGGGCGTGGGCTTTCGTTTCGGCTGGCTGGCGTGAGCGCAGCCGCGCACGCGCTGTGCCGGGCGCTCGGCATCTCGCTGCCGATCATCCAGGCGCCGATGGCCGGAGTGCAGGGCAGCGCGCTGGCGATCGCCGTGAGCGGGGCCGGCGCGCTGGGCTCCCTGCCCTGCGCGATGCTGGGTCCCGCGGCGATCGCCTCCGAACTGCAGGCAATACGTGGCGCCACCCGGCAACCGTACAACGTCAATTTCTTCTGCCACGCGCCACCGGAGGCGGATGACGCGCGCCAGGCGCGCTGGCGCGAGGCGTTGCGCCCGTACTACGCCGAATTCGGCCTCGATCCGGACCACGCAACCCCGACGCCGCCACGCCTGCCCTTCGATGCCGAGACGCTGGACGCGATCGCGCCCTTCGCCCCGCCCGTAGTCAGCTTTCATTTCGGCCTGCCCGCGCCTCCCCTGCTGCAGCGCGTGAAAGCCTGGGGCGCGACGGTGCTGGCATCGGCCACCACGCTCGAGGAGGCGCTGTGGCTGGAACGCCATGGCGCCGACGTGATCATCGCGCAGGGACTGGAGGCCGGCGGCCATCGCGGCATGTTCCTCGAAGGCGACATCACCACGCAGCTCGGCACCTTCGCGCTGGTGCGCGGCATCGTGCGCGCCGTGCGGACTCCCGTGATCGCCGCCGGCGGCATCGCCGATCGCACCGGCATCGGCGCGGCGCTGGCGCTGGGCGCCGCCGGCGTGCAGCTCGGCACCGTCTACCTGCTCTGCCCCGAGTCCACGACCAGCGCCGTGCACCGGGCCGCGCTGCAGAGTCCGGCGGCACGCCACACCGCCCTCACCAATGTGTTCACCGGGCGCCCGGCGCGCGCCATCGTGAATCGCGTGATGCGCGAGCGCGGGCCGATGAGCACTCTCGCGCCGGCATTTCCGCTCGCCATCGGCGCGATCGCGCCGCTGCGCGCCGCCGCCGAGGCACGCGGCAGCGGTGACTTCTCGCCGCTATGGGCGGGCCAGGACACCAGCGGCTGCCGCGCCGTCGCCGCAGCAGAGCTCACGCGCGAGCTGGGTGCAGATTGGGACGCCACGGGTGCAAAGACCACACGAAACGCGTAGGCTTTGCATCGCTCATGTGACCGCATGGCGCGCTCTCGAGGAATCCTGTTTTCATGTCCGGCGACAACAAGCCCGTAGCGTCCCTGACCCTTGGTGCCATGGGCGTGGTTTACGGCGACATCGGCACCAGTCCGCTGTACGCCTTCAAGGAATGCTTCCACGACGCGCACGGGCTGGAGCCCGGACGCGCCGAGATCTTCGGCGTGCTGTCGCTGATCTTCTGGTCGGTCATGCTGGTCGTGACGCTGAAATACGTGATCTTCATGATGCGCGCCGACAATCGCGGCGAAGGCGGCACGCTGTCGCTGCTGACGCTGGCGACGAAAGCCACGCGCAGTCCGCGCCTCTCCGCGCTGCTGGGGGTGCTCGGAATATTCGCCGCCGCGCTCTTCTACGGCGACAGCATGCTCACTCCCGCGATCTCGGTACTCAGCGCCGTCGAAGGCTTGGGACTGGTCGCACCCGCGCTCGGCCATTTCGTAGTCCCGGTGACGCTGGCCATCATCTGCGCCCTGTTCATGATCCAGCGCCACGGCACCGCTTCCGTCGGCACCTTTTTCGGGCCGGTGATGTCGGTGTGGTTTGCCGTCCTCGCCGGACTCGGCGTCTGGCACATCGCGCAGGCACCCGAAATCCTGGCCGCGCTGAATCCCATGCACGTGGTGCACCTGTTCCAGCAGCACCGGCTGGTCGCCTACATCGCGCTCGGCTCGGTGGTGCTGTCGCTCACCGGGGCCGAGGCCCTTTACGCCGACATGGGCCACTTCGGCAAGCGCCCGATCCGCATCGCGTGGACCGCGTTCGTTTCGCCGGCACTGGTGCTCAACTACTTCGGGCAGGGCGCGCTGGTGTTGCGCGACCCGGCGCTGGTGGAGAATCCGTTATACCGCATGGTGCCTGGCGCCGCGCTGCTGCCGCTGATCGTGCTCGCCGCGCTTGCGACCGTGATTGCCTCGCAGGCGGTGATATCGGGCGCGTTCTCGGTAACACGGCAGGCCTTCCAGCTGAAGTTGCTGCCGCGCATCGCCACGATCCACACCTCCGCATCCGAAGAAGGCCAGATCTACATCCCGTTCATCAACTGGAGCCTGTTCATCGCCGTGGTCGCGCTGGTGCTCGGATTCCGCAGTTCCAGCGCCCTCGCCGCGGCCTATGGCGTGGCGGTCACAGGCACCATGCTGATCGACTCACTGCTGCTGGCCGTGGTGATGCTGCTGACGTGGTCGTGGAACCGCGCGTTGACCGCCGCTTGCGCCGTCACGTTCATCGTGGTCGATCTCGCCTTCTTCACCTCGAACGCGTTGAAGATCCCGCATGGCGGCTGGTTCCCGCTGGTGATCGCCGTGGTGATCTTCACGCTGCTGACGACCTGGCGCACGGGTCGCCGGCTGCTGATCGCGCAGTTGCGCGAAGCGGCGCTTCCCGTCGAGCTGTTCCTGCACGGCTTGCGCGATGTGCCGCGCGTCCCCGGCACCGCCGTGTTCCTCACCAGCAATGCCGAGGGTGCACCCCCGGCGTTGCTGCACAACCTCAAGCACAACAAGGTGGTGCACGAGACCGTGATCCTGCTGACCGTGCACACGGTCGACTACCCCGGCACGCAAGCCGCGGAGCGCCTGGTGCTCAATGAACTCGGCCAGGGTTTCCATCGCGCCGAGATGTACTTCGGCTATCGCGACGACCAGGACGTGCCGCAAACACTGGCGCAGCTCGCACCTGCCACGCTGCCGCTCGACCCGATGCAGACCTCCTACTTCCTGAGCCGCGAAACGCTGTTGCCCGCGCGCAAGCCCGGCATGCTGCTGTGGCGCGAGCACCTGTTCGCTTGGATGGTGCGCAATGCCGCAACCCCGCTGCGCACGTTCCATCTGCCCCCGAACCGGGTCGTGGAACTTGGACAGCAGATCACGATCTGAGGACCGCAACGCCGGCGCCGACTCACCCGATCAGGAACGATTGCCCGATGCAACTGCACCTTCAGACCTGGCCCGCGATCGAGCACTACCTGCGCGACAATCGCACCATAATCATGCCGATCGGCTCCACCGAGCAGCACGGCCCGAACGGCCTGCTCGGCACCGATGCGATCACCGCCGAGGCCATCGCGCGCGGCGTCGGCGAGTCGACCGGCACACTCGTGGCGCCGGTCATCGCGGTCGGCATGGCGCAGCATCACCTCGCGTTCCCCGGCTCGATGGCGCTGCGCCCGGGCACGCTGATCGCGGTGATCCGCGACTGCGTCGAGAGCCTGGCGCTGCACGGCTTCGAGCGCTTCTTCTTCATCAATGGTCATGGCGGCAACGTCGCCACGGCCACGGCCGCCTTCTCGGAGATCTACGCCGCGGCCAGCTTTGGCGGCGGCGCAGGCACCCGGCTGCGCTGCACGCTGAGGAACTGGTACGAAACGCCCGGCGTCGCCACGCTGTCGAGGGAGCTTTACGGGGAACAGGAAGGCAGCCACGCCACGCCGTCGGAAGTGGCGCTGACCTGGCACCTGCATCCGGACCGCGCCATGCCCATGAACCTCGATCCGCCGCTAGCTCCCCGAGGCTCGTTCACCGACGCCGCCGATCTGCGCCGCAACTTCCCCGACGGCCGCATCGGCTCCAACCCCGGTCTCGCGACGATCGGGCACGGCAAGCGCATCTACGACGCCGCCGTGAACGACCTCAGCCGGGAATTGCACCGCTGGACTTGCCCCTCTTCCTGAAGAGCGCCCACAGGGATTAAAGCCAGTCGCTCACAATCGGATCACTCGTCGGGCGAGCAGCGGGCGTGGGCCTGGCGTGCGAGCGCTTCGTCGCGCGCGACGATGCCGAGCGCGATGCCGACACCGGCCACCAGCATGCCGACCAGCATGATGAACAGCGTTTGCATGAACTACCTCCCCGATTTCCACGCATCGCCGGGACTACACCCGCGGCACCATCCACAGCGCCACAGAGGCCATTCCATGGCCCTCGGCAACACGCAACCCCCCGGCAGCGCGCTCCGTGCCCCGCATCCTTGCGCAGCCGGATACGCCAACGGTGGCGGGATGGATCAGCGCGGCGCGCGGTGCGCGCCGTGGTTCAGAGGTTGTCGCATAGGCCAAGGCGTTGCGAGCGAGCGGTCTGGTGCGTCGCTGGCTGTGCCGCATCGGGCAGATCCGGGAATGCGCGTTTCCACCACGGCGAGGGGCTCGAGCGCCGATGGATCGCGATACGCCGGATTGTCGGACCGCTATCCACAGCACAGATGGTTTTGCAGCACCCCTTCAGGCGCCCACGGGCCCCATCAGCAGGTCGGCCAGGCGCGCGCGGTGGTAGGGGCCGTCGCCCATCAGCATCTGGTTGTGGAGCTGGCGCTTGAAGTAGAGGTGCACGAAGCATTCCCACGTGAAGCCGATACCGCCGTGCAACTGCACCGAGCGGCTCGACCCGAAGGCCGCCATGTCGCTGGCGCAGGCCTTGGCCATGTGCGCTGCGCGCAGCGCCCGTGCGGGCTCGTTGTCGATCGCGCAGGCCGCGTTGTAGACGTGCGAGCGCGCCGTGTCGATCTGCATCATCAGTTCGACCAGCGGATGCTTGACGGCCTGGAAGAAACCGATCGGGCGATCGAACTGCTGGCGCACCCTGGCGTACTCCGCGGTCGTCTGCAGCTGCCATTCGGCCGCGCCGCACATGTCGGCGGCGATCAGCGTCAGCAGTGCCGGCTCGGCGGCGCGGATGACCGCCGCCGCGGCCCCGCCGGCGCCAGCACGCTCTCGACGGCCACGCCATCGAAGCGGATATGCGCCTGGTCGCGCGTGAGATCGACGATCGAATCGGCCACCATGTCCATGCCCGCGGCGCCGGCGCGCACCAGGTACAGGCCGGGCTGGCCGTTCTCGTGCGCCGCGACCACGAACAACTCCGCCTTGAGGGCATCCTGCACGTACCACGCCGTGCCGTTCAGCTTGCCGCCGCTCAGGCTCACGTCGCTCGCGGCGCCATCCCACGCGCCGCGCTGGTTGGTGAGGGCGAGCGTGGCCGCCCTGCCCTCGGCGATCCCGGCCAGCACGGCATCGGCCGCTTGCGTGCCGCAGGCCGCCAGCACGTAGGTCGCGTGCAGGGTCGGCAGCAGCGGCGAGGGAAACGCAGCGCGTCCCGCCTCTTCCGCCAGCGCGGCCACGGCGACACAGGGCATGCCCGGGCCGCCCGCGCGCTCGGGCACCGCGAGCCCGGTCCATCCGAGTTCGGCCATCTGCGTCCACAAAGCGCGGTCCCAGGCGCACCCGGGCGTGCGCGCGGGATCCGGATTCGCCGCCACCAGCTTGTGCAGGCGATCCGTGGGCATATTGTCCTGGAAGAACCTGCGCGCCGCATCGCGCAGCATCAGCGCTTCGTCGCCGAAGCCGAAATCCCCGGGCATGCTCATGCGTTCACTCCTGGTCTGTCGCGAGGGCCGGTGTTGTTCGTCCGGATGAATCCGGACCTACCTGGTTTTCGGGAGGCCGAGCACGCGCTCGCCGAGAATGTTGCGCTGCACCTCGCTGGTGCCCGCGGCAATGGTCATGCCGAAGGAATTGAGGTAAGCCAACGGCCAGCGCCCGCTCTGGGGCGCGTTGGGATCGGCCATATACAGCGAGCTGGCCGCGCCCTCGATCTCGAGCGCCAGCGCCGCGGCGTCCTGCGACAACTCGCTGATCGCGAGCTTCCATTGCAGCGGGATGCGCATCATGTCCTCGGCCAGCGCCGGCACCTGGGCGCGCTTCTGGTTCAGCGCGAAGCCTTCCTCGCGGATCGCCAGCTGCATGATGCGGTCGCGGATCACCGGATCGTCGGCCGCGCGGGCGCCGTGGCGCCAGCTGTGGCGCGCCAGCTCGATCAGCCTGCCCGCGTTGCCGGTCTCCCCGGATTCCTCGGCGCGGCGGCCGCCGGACTGCGGCGTCACGAGCGGGCCGGCGCCACGCTCGTGCAGCAGCGTGGTCATCGCCACCGTCCAGCCCTTGCCGACCTCGTCGAGACGCATGCCGTCGTCGATCTCGAGGTCCTCGAAAAGCACCTCGTTGAAGCCGGTCTCGCCGGTGATCTTGATCAGCGGACGTACCGTGACGCCCTTGCCCAGCGCCGACTCGATGGGCACCACGAAATAGCTGAGACCCGCGTGCTTGCTCGCCTTGTCGGTGCGCGCCAGCAGGATCATCCAGCTGGCGAAATGCGCCAGCGAGGTCCACACCTTGTGGCCGTTGATGATCCACTTGTCGCCGCGCGGCTCGGCGAAGGTCTGCACGCTGGCGAGATCCGAACCCGCGCCCGGCTCGCTGAAGCCCTGGCACCAGATCTCCTCGCCCGACAACAGCTTCGGCAACAGCTCGCGCTTGAGCTGCTCGGAGCCGTGGTGAAAGATCGTCGGTGCAGCCATGCCCAGGCCGATTACGTTGGGGAAATACGGCGTGCCGATGCGCTGCATTTCCTCGTTGGCGATGCGCTGGCAATCGCTGCGTCCGCCGCCGCCGTACTCCACGGGGTAATCGCAACCGACCAGGCCGGCGTCATAGGCGGCCTTCTGCCAGGCGCAGAGATACTCGAGCTGCTCGCGCGTCATGATCTCCAGCGCCGTCTGCGGCAATCGCACCGGCGCCGGCGGCGGTACATTCGCGCCGAGCCAGCGCCGGCACCGGGCGCGGAATTCGGCTTGCTCGGGAGACTCCTTGCGGGCGGATTCGGACATGCTGATCGACCTCGGAACCGGACTGGGCGGGCGTGGCGCGGGAGGCAGCGGCGCCGCGGCGCGAGCATTATCGCGACGCCGCACCGATG